>NZ_CDLUDY010000188.1:0-16139 GCF_975968855.1 Petrachloros mirabilis | reverse complement strand
GTCATTACAGAAGACGCGATCTTGGGGAAACATCCCCCTATAAGAATATTCGAGCAAGACAAGGACGCAAAGACTGCATAAAGCTCAATAATTCCAATAGTTGTGACACTACCGACCGTAAACGGCCCTTGTACTGCGGGGACCGTTTTAGTGTAACTTCCCTTGTACGTGTATGCCGTCCCTCATCCCCTTCTTATCGCCTGTATCTAGATACAATTCGGACTTATTTCTCTTCACCGAAGAGTATCCGGTTTTCCTCGACAAGGAATAATGCTGCGTTATACTTGCGAAGTATCACCAATGTCGAGGGAGGACGTGTGAAATATCCTGTGGCTTCTAGCCTCCGGCACAAGGGCAAGACGATCGAGTTGGACTCCGCGCGGGAGATTATTACCCTCATTGGCCTGAACGGCGAACAGATGGGTAATCTCTCGTGGGATTTCGTCATTGACCAAATCCTGGCTTATCGGAAACCTCCTGTTTCAAAAGAAGCCAGGTCTGAACCCCGCGTCACGCTCTCGTTTCAGGTTAGGTATAAGACTCCGGAAGGACAGCAATTTGAAAGCCGCGCCGGCGGAATCGGAGGGGGGGGCTCTTTATTGAGAGCCAATGTCCCCTTTCCGTCGGAACAAAACTTACAATGGAATTTTCGCTTCCAGAGCGGACCAATGAATGGTTGGCCGCGAAAGGGGTCGTGGCGTGGATCTGCCCGAAAGCTGACCAATACACGTTCAGCCCAGGTATGGGTGTCCGTTTCACCGACATCGCCCCGGAAATCCGGAATCGTGTCTTAGACCTCGTTAAAACCTTGCAGGATGTTGGACAGACGGCGGCCTGAGGAGAGAGGGTTCTGTCCACTAGCACTTCACCTACTTAGGTTTTCGACATGAAATTCTCAATAATCGCCACTCCTGGCCATCAAGGCATGTCCTTAGAGATTGATGAAAGTCATGAAGTGATTATGTTGCATGATCAACAGGGATCTCTCGTTGGCAGCGTCGCCTGGCAAGACGTCATCGAACGGATTCTCTCAAGCGATGACAACAAAAGATTCGCCCATGCACGGGCTCATCAACGAGCACCGCTAGCGATCAAGGTGAAATATACGACACCAGAAGGAAAACAGTTCGACAGTTTGACCGGTGGGATCGGGGGCGGAGGCCTCTTCATTGAAAGCAGTCAGCCGCTGGCTCCAGGGACAGAGCTGGAAGTGGAGTTTTCCCTTCCCGACCGACCATGGGAAAAACACAAGGCAAGCGCGAAGGTTGCTTGGGCTAGAAACAAACCGGAGCGGTTCCTTTTATTTCCCGGGATGGGCATTCAATTTACGGAAATCGATGAACATTCACGGAAGGAATTGATCAATCTCGTGTCCGCCCTCAATCGCTCGCGCGCAACGACCTAAGCTCCGCTCCGATCCAACGCCGTACTCCGACATCGACTTCCTGCTTAATCGCTTTCTCAAGTGTGGCAAGAACCTCAGGGCCACCGACTTTTCCAGCCTGGTAGCCTGCTTCAGCTCTCACTCCTGGTGATGAATCTGACAAGAGCCGATCCCGTATTTCTCGGCTGATGATTGGGTCGGAGGACGCCCCCAATAGTGCCGTCGCCCCTTGGCGCACCCTTTCATCAGGATCGTGAAGGAGAGGAATCAGTTGCTCCTCAATACCGCTGGGGTCGATTTGTAGGAGCGCCTGTACTGCGGAATATCTGATTTCCATATTATCAGCTGAGACCGCCAGGCGTATGATCGGCCTCAATTCATTCGAAGCGGGTTCGATATCACCTATGGCAACAGCCGCGGCTTCTCGTACGCGATCGACAGGGTCCTCCAATGCTTGAGCCAACGCTGCCGCGATTCCATTCGCCGATGAGGGCCCTATGCGCCCGATGGCTCGCGCTGCGGCTGCGCGAACCAGTGGAGAAGGATCACGCAACAACGGCGAGATCGATGAGACTGCTGTCTGGTCACCGATTTTTCCCAGAGCCTCGACAGCGGTTCTCCTGGTCTCCACCTGCTCGTCACGAAGCAATGACATAAGCACCGTCACCGTTCGTTCACGAGAAGGCGAAGGGGATTCTTCGAGGCAACCAGCTAGTATTGAGGAAAGACTTATGAGGGCGAGCGTGAAGGAAGAAGCTGTGAGAACTGGAATTCGAAAAACATTCCGAGAGAACTCTTGGAGCCTCCAGCCCAAGGCTATGCCGGCTTTGGAGGGTCTTCTTGTACCGCCGGCAACTCCTTTGCCGCCTCGATGGACTGTTGAATCTCTTTCTGTGCCGCATCCATCTCAGCCTGAATGGTGCGCATTTCCGGATCGACGGAATTGCGGACATCTGCAACAGCCTGCCGAAAGGTTCGCAAGGCGTCTCCCACCCCTTCGCCGAGACCCTGCATATCATCTGGCGAGACACCTCCAGTTGGCGGAGACGCTTTAGCCTTCAGGGCTGCCTGCTGGGCCTGTACACGAGCCACTGCGTCCTTATTCACAATGGCTGAAGGACGTTTAGCAGCGGGCTTTTGCTGGGCGCTGGGAGGAAGAGGAGGGTACTGCGCGCGCATCATGGGGCTGGGAGCTGCGGCTCGCTCTTCCATGGTGGGCGGTCGCTGCCCTTGCTCTGAGGTCTGAGTCGACGGGCTCGAGCTAACAATAGGCTGGCGTAGCGCCTGCGGCTGTACAGCCATGTTGTGCATCAAAGCTGCCGTTGTTCCTGGCGTTAGCTCCGGACCAGGCGTGTAGGGAGCCGTTGCCTTTGGAGTGGCTGCGACAGCAGCCTGCGAACTCGCAGAAGTAGCCTGGGCCTCCTGGCGAGGAGCTTGACCTTGTGAAGGTTGCATTTCGGCTTCTTGAGCCTGAGCAGCTTCTGGTGGCGGGATATCATGGACCTCTTTCTTAAATCCCTTCAATGCCTTACCGACCCCTTCTCCGATCTGAGGGAGCTTCCCTGCCCCAAATATGATGAGCACGATGGCTAGGATAATAATGAGTTCTGAAAACCCCATTGTTCCAAACATCGCAGAATCCTTTTCGAAATCGAGGGGATGAAGGGCTCTAGAAACCCACTTTCTCCCTTAGTCCAATGACCTCACTCTATAGGCCAGGAGCCTGTACTGTCAAGGAAGAGAAGGAGGCGCAAGGGGCTCAAAGGAGAGGGGACAGCACCTGTTGGAGGGGAAGGCCAAAAACGTGGATATCATGATCCGACACATAGACATCCAATTCGCTCCTGATTCCGAATTCCCCGGGCAAGTAAATTCCCGGCTCTATGGAAAAACACGTGCGTGGCATGAGCCGTCTGGTGTCATGGGTCTCAAGTCCATCGATGTTAGCCCCATTTCCATGCACTTCTTCACCAATAGAATGCCCAGTCCTGTGGAGAAAATTATCACCGTACCCAGCTGCTTCGATAACCGATCGACAGACTGCATCCACTTCGTAGCCGAACGGGGAACTTCCGCCCTTGATCCGCGATCGAACGAATTCCACTGCTGCATCCCGAGCTTGACGAACCAGATCGAACACATCCCTTTGCTTTGCAGGAACCTTTGATCCCGTATAGGCCGTCCATGTGAAGTCGGCATAGACAGACCCGCTCTGCGCCTGCTTTGCCCAGAGATCGATCAGGATCAGATTATCCCGTTCTATCGGAGCCGAGTTCTCCGTCGCTGGCCCATAATGAGGATCTGCGCTGTGTTCGTTCACTGCAACAATCGGGGGACTAGAGGTAACCATTCCTGCCTCATGGATACGGGACAGTATGAATTGCTGAAGTCCAGACTCGTTAAGTCTGCGTCCTTTCTTCACAGCTTCGCTCACGTGGCCAAACGCTTCGTCGACGATTCGACGCAGGGCTGAAGCGGCATATTGGTGCGATTCAAGTTGGCGATCCGTCCACACCGCCTCGAAGCATTGAATGAGATCTGCGGAACTCACCACTTCAATCCCGAAACTCCTGATCAACTCGATGGTACCTGCATCGACTCGCGAGACATAGGGAACGGCATTCAACGGGGAATATTGCATCGCGATTCGGCGGCACCCCTTCAAGAGGCGAGATAGAAGGTGACGCTGTTGCTCCCAAGAGACGTAAAAATCCGGCTCGCCTGGCAATTGATCCAAAATACGGGGCTCGATTCGATGGAGCAGTTTTCGTGGAGTTCCGCTAGTCGGAATCCAATAGTACCAGCGTCTCGTCACATGTACTGTAGGGTCGAGTCGCAACACGCGATACCCGACGGGATCACACAGGCGGAAATCGTAAAACAGCCACCCATCGAGCCCACCCTGTTGGGCTAGAGCCTCTTGGATTCCTCTGACTCTATCTCGCGTTTCCGTCGCCATAGATGAAAATATCTTATCGTTGCCCGATGTGGCGGTCAATGAATCCCCGTCGTGCCAATAGGTAGGCCCATGTTAGAATACATCGCATGTCGCCGGAGCGTTCTGAAGAGACTTCACAATTTCGTATAACCCTGTTCGTCGGACCCCAAACCGTGGAGGGCAAACCCTCCATCCAATACACTGTGTTCAATGTAAAAAAACGTAGCTGGAAGGCTGGAATTCAGGTTGCCGTCGAAATCGACCAGCGCCAAATTGATCGACTTCGCATTTCCAATAGGTTCCCGGAATGGTTGGACGAAGTCATCTCGGCTGTCCCTTCGGAATTCAACGCCGCGAATCGAGAGCGTGCTCTCGAACTCTTCATCCAGGCCATCAGTCGCTGCAAGTTGGAATTATTGTTGCAAGCCGGCATCACTCAAGAAAGTCAATGTCTCCCCTCCGACACATTCGTGGCAGAACTGGATCGAGCTGTCGCAAGCAGGCAAACATACGTGAGGTCCTTTGTTTCTACGGAATTGGACCTCGTACCCAACGATAACTCTTCCACTTCGTTGTAATTCCCCATTCCGGCAGGGGGCTTGCAAGCGAGGGGGTTTGCAAGCGGAGATGAATTTGCTATAACCCCACTGCCATTTGCTGCGTGCGTCGTGCCGAAAGCCCACCCGCTTCGGCGCAGTTTACGTCGTTGAAGAAGGAGGATATCACGTGAATCCATACTCGCCGTCATGTCATTCGGGCCATTGGTCGTCCGGTTTTAAACTGGTCGCGATCTCTATGGTCATCACTCTCTGCGCAATCATGATGGTCCCGCCGGCATGGAGCCAGGAGACCGCACCAATGAGTTCAGAAGGTGGAACCGCTTCAAGCGCCGGAATGGGCCTAGCCGCAGGTCTGTTGACTATTCCCTATGTCGTTTGCAAGGCGGTCTTCGCCATCGGGGGAGGCATCGTCGGGGGACTAACTTATGTTTTTACCGGCGGAAACGAATCCGCCGCGAAAAGCGTCTGGACGACCAGCATGTACGGGACCTACATCATCACACCCGAGCATCTCCAGGGGGATAGACCCATCCGCTTCTTGGGCGTTGCTGATACGGCTGATCAACCTTATCAGGAACCGACCGAACCGCCGTACCAGGAACCCATCCGCTGAGCATGAAACCGATCATCGGCGTGACGCCCGACTTCAACGCCGGTGACCGGAAAGAATGGGGTGGGCGCGAGCCCACCTATTTCTTGCGGGATCGCTACATCCGTGCCGTCGAAGAGCTCGGCGGTGTGCCCCTTATCCTCCCCCTCGTTGCCGATCTCCGAGCCAGACGAAGTCTGTTGACCCACATCGATGGATTATTGCTGACGGGGAGTGGACCAGATTTGGCGCCGGAGCTCTACGGGGAACGTCAACGATATAAATTCAAAGTGATGAGTCAACGGCGTTCGACGTTTGAATTGGAAATGGCGCAAATGGCACGGTCAGCCGACATTCCGCTGCTGGGCATCTGCGGCGGTATGCAAGCGATCAATGTCGCATTTGGTGGAAACCTCTACCAAGACATACCTGCTCAGGTAAACAAACCGCTTTCCCATCGGCAGCAGTCTCCTGCTACAAAACTCAGTCATGAGGTGAAGATCGCAAGGGGCAGTCTACTCCGGAAAATCATGGGGGTCTCAACAATACGGGTCAATAGTTCCCACCACCAATCGGTCAAGGATGTGGCACCCTCGTTAATCATCAGCGCCACCGCCCCTGATGGGATTATCGAGGCGATTGAATCATCCCGTCAAAGTTTTTTGCTCGGGGTCCAGTGGCACCCTGAATTTCTATTCGACAAATATGATCACCATCGACAGCTATTCGAGGCGTTCCTCCGTGCTGCAGGCCGATGTTCCACGAGGACATGACAATAAACTGCCGCATCGAATCTCTGGGCCAGTCCCGAGTACCTGCTATACTTGATCACATATGGGAAACGATGCGCTCGATTCGCAAGCGGTCACATCTCCCCCCATGGTGAGAGGTTCGATGAGCAGACTTTTCTTCCGAACAAAGCCCATCGAACAGATTCTTGCGGATGCGGAGCACCCTACCCATCGCCTTAAAAAGACCCTTACGGCCTGGGATCTGACTTGTCTCGGGATCGGTGCCATTATCGGCACAGGCATCTTCGTGCTCATCGGCACAGCGATCGTTGGTGACGCGCACAGGCCAGGCGCAGGTCCCGGTATCGTTCTTTCGTTCATTCTGTCCGGACTAACATGTGCACTTGCCGCACTGTGCTATGCCGAGATGTCTGCGATGATTCCGGTCGCCGGGAGCGCCTACACGTTTTCCTATGCGACACTCGGAGAATTGCTGGCCTGGCTGACCGGATGGAATCTGATCCTTGAATACGGCGTGGCTTGCGTGGCGGTGGCGATTGGATGGTCAGGGTATTTCAACAATCTCCTGGTGCTCGCGGGCCTCGAACTGCCTCATTGGGCGATCCATCCCCCTGGTGGATCGGATGGGGGAATTGCCAATATTCCTGCCGCCATCATCGTCTTGCTTGTCACCATTATTCTTGTTGTGGGGGTTAAGGAAAGCGCGCGTGCGACTGGCGTCGTCGTTGTGATCAAACTCGCGGTCATACTCTTTTTTATCGGTATCGGCAGCACCTCGGTAAATCCTGAAAATTGGTCCCCTTTCATGCCGCAGGGAATGGCCGGGGTCGGGGCTGCTGCCGCGATAGTGTTTTTCGCGTACATCGGATTCGACGCCGTGACGACCGCCGCTGAAGAGGCAAAAAATCCAAAACGTGACGTTCCTCTCGGCATCATCGCCTCGCTCGGCGTCTGTACACTTCTCTATATATGCGTTGCCGCCGTATTGACTGGCCTTACCCCTGTCTCGCAGATCGACATTCATGCGCCTGTGGCAGAAGCCCTGAGGCTCGCCGGTTTCAAGTGGGGAGCCGCCGTGATTGCCATAGGGGCGGTCGCCGGCATCACCAGCGTGCTCGTGGTCATGATGTTGGGACAGATTCGTGTGTTCTTCGCCATGTCGCGCGACCGGTTGCTGGGTCCTTCATTATCCACGGTGCATCCGCGTTTTGGGACGCCGCACCGTGCTACGATTTTGACCGGAGTGGCGATTGCAACCTTAGCCGCTTTTATTCCCATCGGGGAAGCCGCAGACATGACGAACATTGGAACCTTCTTCGCCTTTGTCCTCGTCTGTATTAGCGTCATCATCTTGCGCTATACGAAGCCGGATCATCCGAGACCGTTCCGTCTCCCCCTCATGCCGCTCGTTCCCATTCTGGGAACCATGGCCTGTTTAGGGCTCATGTGGCAACTTCCTCAACTAACATGGATCAGGTTTGTTGTGTGGACCGTCGTTGGGATTGCGGTTTACGCGGGGTATGGATTCAAGCACAGCAAGTTGTCAGGGCAACCTTCCCAGAGTGCAGCCAGCACTCACTCCTAAGTAATTGACTGATAAGGAAAAGATCTACTGATGTTCGCTTGTTTTACTGCCTGTTGGGGCTTGGGCAGGAGGATTCGATTTACCTTGCTGAGGAGCTGCTTCTGCAACTGGGCTTGGTTGTCCTGCCGGTGAAGTCGCTGCAGTTGCGGGCTTCGGAGGAGCTGGAGGCTTCGGGGGAGCAGGCTTTTCGGGTTTGATCCCTCCTTCCCATGATGGGCCTGAATACATATCGGCCGAAAGCCCCTTGGTCTTCCATTTTGTTTCAAAATCCGCTGCCGCCTTGTTCGGAGTTTCACCGGTTCCCACCACGTCATTCCAAGGGTAGACTTTTGGACCAATCTGGCAACCAGTTTCTGACCGCTTCAGGTACAACGCGATCGGATTCCCCCGATAAGGGCCCAAATAGATATGGACAGACCCCACATATTCCAACAGATTTCCCATCACCACTCCAAGAGAGGGGGCATGATGCCATAAGAGGCTGGAGGCAGGCAAGCGCACCTGGAGGGTCCCCTGCTTCACTAACTTTAATGCAGGCCGTCAGCCTCGCCGAGGCCCACAGCACTTAGGCTTCAGCCGGGGACCTCGAAGAACCTGGCCGCACCGAGGAGCTGACCAACGCTACAAAATCGGATGGTGCTTTGTTTCCTGTCTAAATGCCGGACAGCGGGCCAATGGAGTTGGGTCCGAACTAGGGCAGATTTCTACGAAGAACCGCCTCGGGAACCTCCTCAGGACGTTTGCGGACCATATACACGGCGACAATCAGGATCATGATAACGGTCACATTGAGCCCAACATCCATGAGATATTGGTAGAAGTGCATGTCAGTCATGGGCTGCTGGTGAGACAATTCGGCGCTGGCCGTAAGGATTCTTCTCGTGCAGGCGATGATGCCCACGGCAAGATAGGGTTCGAGTGTGAGAATCTCAGTTTGCAGGAAGCGGACGACGGTCCTGAAGAGCTCTAATAAAATGATGACGAGCAGCAAATCGTTCAGTAACTTCAGGCCAGCGGGTAAAAGCGACGGGCTCCCGGCTTTGGCGAACATCGCTACGAGAAATACGTACCAGGCATGCAAGAAGATCAACATGCCGAGAATAAGGAGGCTGAATCCCGCTGTAGCATACCCAAGCCGGTCGAGCCACTCCATGTAGCCGCACCACCGTTTCATTACTTCGTTTCGGTGAGCTGTCGTGGGATTGCTCGCCATAGGTACATCCTCCTCAGGCATTTCCAGGCGGTGCGTTTTGTTGTGGTCCCGATCCTCTCAGCTGACCGACATTGAGGTCCATCATGGAGTTAGCGGTCAGTGAATGACCGCAGCAGCGAACTTCTTTAAATCCTGCGCCGCCGTCCATAATCATCACACGAAGGCCGCAAGAGTCCGGATAGAGTTTCTTCTCGTCCAGGATGACGGCGGGAGGTAAAGTCCCTTTCTTCCTCCCGATCCGTGACGCCACGTCAGAGACAATATCCTCTTCTGTCAATTCATGATCGCAGCAGATCAGCTTCTCGAACCCCTCTCCACCTCCAATAACCTTAACGACTAATCCACAGGAGTGAGGATGGCGTTTGTGCTCATCGAGAATATCGCCTTTCTTGATCGACACCGTACGACCTCCTGAGATATTGAATTACACGGCCTTTAACGTCGAGAGGCGTTCAAATCTCGCCTTGGTTTGATAGATGTTGTGGAGCAACATCTGATGTGTTCGGCAACCCACAATGAGCTTGGCATCGGAAATGATCGCCGGTCTGTAGGGGAGGAGAAATCGCTCTTTGACCCCCTGAATCCTTGCAACCGATTGATCCAGTCGCTCCGTGGTTATCCTACCAGATGCCACGGCCTTTTCGACCGCCTCGAAGGCTGCGACCTCGAGCTTTCGTTCTTTGCATATGAGTAACACATCGCATCCCGCTTCAATCCCGCGTACTGCCGCATCACCGGGTCCATAGTGGTCCACAATCGCGCGCATTTCGAGATCGTCTGTGAGTACGAGCCCATCGTAGCCAAGCTCACGCCGCAACAGATGTGTAATAACTTCAGGAGACAAGGTCGCAGGCTGCTGGTCGTCCAAGGCTTTATAGAGGACATGAGCTGTCATTATCGAGGCGATACCTGCCGCGACTGCACGTCGAAACGGAGGCAATTCTGTGGCGTTTAAGCGATCTCGAGAAACGACAATAACCGGAAGTTCTTTGTGGGAATCGACGGTTGTATCGCCGTGGCCAGGGAAATGTTTCCCGCAGGCAACGACCTTGTTGTCCTGCAATCCTGCCGCCGTGACCAACCCCAATTCTCCGACGATGTCCGGCGTCGATCCGAATGCCCTATCCCCGATTACCGGATTATCGGGATTACTGTTTACGTCGAGTACCGGCGCCATGTTCATGTTGATGCCAACCGCCTTGAGTTCTTTGGCAATCGTTGCAGCTGCAGCATAGGCCAACTCGCCAGATTTGCAGCGCCCCAGAATTTCACAAGGCGGAAAGATGGTAAAGCTATTAGGCAGGCGCGACACTCGTCCCCCTTCCTGATCAATCGAGATCAAGAGAGGGGAGTTTGGACTGCAGCGCTGGAGGCCATTCGTCAACTCCACGATTTGTTCGACAGATTCAAGGTTCCGGGAAAAGAGGATCACGCCTCCCGGCTTGTATTCCTTGATGAACGAAGCCAATTCATCGGTCACGGTCGTTCCCATGAAACCGACCATGAACAATTGCCCAATCTTCTCTCGCGAGGTCATCTGTGTACGCGCCACGTTAGAGGCTCCGATCGATGAGGTATTGGATCAGCAATCGCGTTCCAATGCCGGTCGGACCTTTCGGAAGATAGGCCCTCTCCCGCTCGCTCCAGTCGGTACTGGCGATATCCAGATGGACCCAGGGACCGTCGCCAGAGAATTTGCTTAAGAACAACGCCGCCGTGATCATGCCGCCCCCGCGGCCGCCGATGTTTCGCATATCGGCCACATCGCTGCGTAATTGTTCGAAATACTCATTCCAGAGAGGCATCTCCCACACCCGTTCGCCTGCTTTTATCCCGGACTTGCGGATTTGCTCTTTAAGTTTGTTATCGGTTCCGAACATACCGATGGCGAATTGTCCAAGGGCCACGACACATGCTCCGGTAAGCGTGGCAATATCCACCAATGCGGCGGGATTGTAGCGTTGTGCATAAGCCAGAGCGTCTGCGAGAATTAATCGACCTTCCGCATCTGTATTCTGCACCTCAACCGTCTTGCCGGAGAGGGTTTTCACGATGTCGCCCGGTTTCATCGCCCGTCCTCCAGGCATGTTTTCCGCCACGGGAAGAATACTGATCAGACGCAATGGAAGCTTCAAGCGTGCCGCAGCCCGTATCGACGCCAGGACTTCTGCGCCACCGGTCATGTCGGCCTTCATATGTTCCATGTTCTCCGAAGGTTTCAGCGAGATGCCGCCGGTATCGAACGTGATCGTTTTTCCGACGAAGACAATCGGCCGCTGATCCTTCTTCTTCGCCCTGTTGTATTCGAGGATGATAAATTTCGGCGCCTCATGGCTTCCACGGGCTACGCCCAGCAGCGCACCCATTCCGAGTTGCTCCATTTCCTTTCGATCGAGAATCTTGATCGTGATGCCGCCGTCTTTCGCAATCGCCTTGGCTTCGCTGGCGATGCGTGTTGGCGTCATGATGTTAGAAGGATGGTTACAAAGATCTCTAACAAATATTGCTGCTTCTGCAGTGTGGATTCCACGTCGAATTCCTTCCGTCACCTGCCGCACTTGGCCTTTCTGTCGGGCCAAGAGAGTCATCTGCCGGACATCGTTCCCCGCTCCGTTATCGGTGCGATAGGCGGTGAACCGGTAGGAGCCGAGGATTGCGCCTTCGACCATAGCCTGTGAAACTTCCGCAAGCGTATGCCCTTTGGGGACAAGAGACGGTGCGGAAACCGTGAATGAACCGGCCTTGGACTGCCGGACTCGTTTGACGGCAGTTCCCAGCGCCTGCCTGATGACGTCGAGCGTCAACTCATTCTTTTTCCCGAGGCCAACGAGCAACAGACGTTTCGCGGCGATTTTCCCCTGTGTGTGATACAGGAACGCTTCACCGGTTTTTCCTTCGAACTCCTTAGAATGCAGGATCTCGCGCAACGTTCCTCCCAGTTGCTTGTCAATGACGGCCCCATCCTGCTTGTTGAGAGGCTCCCCCTCGCTTTGCATGATGACCAGAACCTCCGTTGATTCCTTCTCCATCCTTCCAACTCTGACATCGACGTGCATGATCTTCATGCAGATGCTCCTTTGCCTATACGCCTCGCGTCTCCGGCGCCCAAATGAATTTGTGCAGTTGCAGCTGAAATCTCACCGGGAGTCGATCGGTCAATACCCATTCAGACAATTGGCGTGGTTCTAGAGCGCCAAACACGGGCCCCATGAGCACCGGGCAGCGCGCGGTCAAGTTATAACGTGTAATGACATCTCGTGCCCACTCGTAATCCCTCCGATCAGCCAGCACGAATTTCACCTCGTCCTTGCGCGCCAGTTTATCAAGGTTCAGCCAATGCATTCGGTCCGACATACCGCTGCCCGGACATTTCACGTCAAGGATCAAATGAGCGCGCTGATCCACCGATCCAATATCCAATGCTCCACTTGTCTCGACCAGCACGGTGTGATCCACATCGCACAACCTGCTGATCAAAGACGACGCACCCTCTTGCGCGAGGGGCTCGCCCCCCGTGACCTCGACGAGCCGGCATCCGTAGGATGCGACCTTGTCGAGAATCTCTTCGATCGAAATGTCCTGGCCACCATAAAAGGCGTAATCTGTGTCACACCAATTGCATCGCAACGGACAACCGGTCAGCCTGACAAAGACGCAGGGTTCCCCTGCATAGCTCGACTCGCCTTGGATACTGTGAAAAATTTCCGTCACCCGCATAGTGTCACTGCCGATAAAGTAATCCCGTAATTCCTTGTTCGCCTATCGCCAGAACTGAGTCGGCCATCCCTTCTCTTTCGCAATGCTGGCCATCCCACGAATCGGATTGACCACCACGGGATGTCCCACTGTACTAAGAATTTCAACATCACCAGGACTGTCTCCGTACGCAAAGCTGGCGGAAAGATCGATTTCGAGTTCGGAAGCCATTGCACGAATGAGTCGCACTTTCCCTTCGCCATAAGGCAGGGGGTCAAGAACCCGGCCGGTATAGAGCCCCTCCACTTGTTCTAATGTGGCGGCAAGGCAATGATCGACTTGCAGTGTGGCGGCAATCGGTTCGATCAGAAAATCCAACGATCCTGTCACCAAGAAAATCTTATGGCCAGCCTTTCGATGTTCTTCAATCCTACGCATGCCCTCCGCAGCCACCAATGGACAGAGTGCTTCACGGCAAAATTCCTCGCCAAGAGGCTTGATTACCTGTGCCGGCTTGCCCGCGAGGTAAACTTTGTATTCCCTGAGTGGTTGAAGGGAAAGCGGCGGGACGCGCCGGAGCAGCCGCCAGATGCTTGACCGCGCTTCAGTCCATCCGACAATGCCCCGCCGCCAGAGCGATCGGAAGAATCGCACTTCGCTGGATTCACCAGGCAACAGAGTGTTGTCCAGGTCGAAAACCGCCGCGATATTGGTGCGAGTTCGAGAGAGGATCGGCGCTTTTGTAGGAATCATGAGGCGATCGTTCCGCGACCTTGCGGCACTTGGCACTCAGGGCTGCATGGTGGAGTGAGAGGCTGATTCTACCGAACGGCCCGTCGATTGACAAGAATTTTGGCCTACTTCTATAATGGCATTCCCTTACCAGTTTCGCCTACGGAAGATGCCGAAGTGGTGGAATGGCAGACACGCACGTTTGAGGGGCGTGTGGCGCAAGCCGTGCGGGTTCAAGTCCCGCCTTCGGCACCACACTTGGCCGTTCGGATGCTTATCCAACGGACCAGGCAGGCTAATTATGTTGTAAATATAGAACGAGGCGAACATGATCGTCACATCTGAAGTTTCTACTCAATCCCCTCATTTCGTGAAGCCGGCCAAATCTCGAAAGATTCGACTTCTCCTGGTTGACGATCATGAAGTGGTTCGTGTTGGACTTCGAACTGTCCTGCACAATAATCAGGGCATTACCATAGTCGGAGAAGCAGCGACTAAGGCCGAGGCCGTGAGAGAGGCAACTAGGCTCCATCCAGACGTTGTCTTGATGGACGTCCGGCTTCCCGATGGATCCGGCGTGGAAGCGTGTCGGGAGATTCTATCGGTGACGCCAGACTCACGTGTGATTTTTCTCACGTCATACACCGATGACGATTCTGCACTGGCGGCCGCTCTGGTTGGCGCACACGGTTACCTATTGAAGGAGATTGATTCGGCAGCATTGATTCGAGCCATCTGCAGTGTTTCAACTGGTCGATCGATGCTGGATCCCGACGTCACGCAGCGTGCACTTACCTGGATGAAGACGGTTCCGAACGCAGAGGGCTTTGCACGAAGCTTATCGCTCTCCCCTCAGGAAGAACGCGTATTGGCCCTGGTCGCAGAGGGCTTGACCAATAAGGAAATTGCCTCGTCTTTGAACTTGAGCGACAAGACTGTAAAAAACTATTTGGCGAACACGTTTCAAAAGTTGCACATTTCTCGGAGAGCTCAAGCTGCGGCTTTTTTTGTGAGACGCCGGGCTTGAAGCACGCACCTTGCGTCTTCAGCCCGAAGAGGGCTTCGTGCGCCTGTCGACACACACAATACACGGCAGAGAATCTCTTCATAGATGCCCTTAACCTGGACACTACAATTGAATGCGGTGTTGGGTAGTATTGTCGTAGCGATCGGGGCGATGCTGGCATGGGATAGACTGCCCGCCTCCGGTGCCGCAGGGGTAATGGTGGTGGCAGCGGCTTTTCTCCTTTGGCGAGGTCGCACCATCTGTCGAGTGTGGGCTTGGTCCACCCTCCTGCTCGGTGTCGAAAGTTTCGCCTGGCCCGTTATCACGATGGCAAAGATTCGATCGGTAACGGTTCAACCTACGGATGAGGAGTTGGGTAGAATCTTGTCCGCCGTGCTGATGGGCCTGTTTTCAGCAGTGTTCTGGATGGCCTTTTCCTATGGTCTGTTTAAGCGTGTCAGAGCTCAAGAAGGACCGCCGGAATCTCAAGTGATGAAGAAATCTTCCCCCACTGCTCAACCATTCCCATCGCCAAGGCGACGTAAGAAGCGGTGACCATCACCACATCTCCAATGGATCCACATCCACATCGAATTTCACCGCTTTGCTCGGATAGATTCGTTCAAATTCCTTAATCGTGGCGCGCACGACTTCAACGGCTGTTGTTTTGGATTGCGACTTGACGAGTATCTGACGACGGTACCGCCGTCTCATTCTCGGAATAGGGGCAGGGATGGGGCCTAAAACGACAAGTCCGGTGGCTGGTTCTGACACCTTCTCAGTCCTCGCTCCATTCCGACTCGAAGCCAGCCTTGCTGCCTCGCCATTCAACTTTTCCACCCATTCCATGGCGGCTCTGTCGACGGTCGCTTCTTGAGGACCGGACACGTGCAAAATCGTCAAAGACATGACCGGTGGGTATCCTAGAAGAGTTCGCTGCGACAACTCTTCTGACCGGAAGAGGGCCTCATCCCTCTGTACCAATGCCTGGATGGCATGGTGAGAGGGTAGGAATGTTTGCAGGACGGCACGGCCTCCTTCCACGGCCGGCTGTGCGAAATTTGTTGCGTCGCACAAGAGGTGAAATGTGCGCTCCGCGGCACGGAAGTCCGGAAGACTCAACCCTGCATCTGCTTGAACCACCGCGGCAAGTCCGACACTTGGGACAACACCCTCTCGCAACACCAATTGAGTACCGACAAGAACGTCCCAATGCTCCTCCTCGATGAAACGCCAGAGCTCGGCAGCCTCTCTGGTCTTCCTGGTAGTTTCCCCGTCAACTCGAAGCACCTTCGCATTGGGAAATAGTCGGCGTACATCGTTCTCAACCCGTTCCGTCCCCTCTCCGATGAGTTGAAGGCCTGGACCGAAACAAGAGGGACAGACGTCAGGAATCGGCCTTGCCAGGCCGCAGTAGGCACAACGAAGCGTCCCATTGTCCCGGTAGTAGGCAAGAGCGACCTCACAAGATGGACAACGGGGGATCTGTCCACAGTCTCTGCAAATCACGGCTCCGGCAAAACCTTTACGATTAAGAAACAGCAGAGCTCTTGATCCTCTTCCGAGGGTATCCCGTATGGCATCCACTAGCGGAGGGCTCAGGGTCCTGTCACGACCGTAGTGGCGAAGATCTATGAGCTCGACATCTGGAGCCCCCACCTGCCATGGTGGACGCACCATGACG
>NZ_CDLUDY010000187.1:0-8611 GCF_975968855.1 Petrachloros mirabilis | reverse complement strand
TGCAGGCGCCGAAGGTCAAGGTGCTGCACGTCCTGGACGTCGCGGCACTTCGCGCTCCCTTTGTCGTCCAGCCGGTTGTGGCGGGGAATGAGCGCTATATCAAGGCTGAAATCGCCCGTATGGAAGCACATGCCAAGAAGACGAAGAATGAGTCGACGGCCTTGATAAAATCGCTTCATCTACAAGGACGGGTCGTCCTGGCAAGGGGCGGTGTGAACGCGACCATCGTCAAAGAAGCAAAGAAGGGCGTGCAACTCCTTGCCATGGGCTCACGGGGGTTGGATGCGCTTGATCGCTTCATGTTGGGGAGCGTGTCTACCTATGCGATGCATCATGTGCCTTGCTCGATGCTGGTGGTTAAGGAGGCTCCGCGGCCCATTCGGGAAGTTGTGCTGGCGATCGATGGATCGGCGGCGTCCAAGAAGGCCGTCAATTTCATGCTCCGATCGATGAGGCCATGGGAAGACGTGCCGGATCAGGAACCCGTAACGGTCACGGTCATACACGTCATGCCTTTTTTGAAATATCCCGAGCTTCGCGATGCGGGGAAAGCCATGGTCGAACAATTCGCGGATCAACTGGCTAAAGCCGGTTATCTGGTGAATCCTGCGCCCAAGCTGGGAAAGCCGGCGGATGAGATTTTGGACATCGCGCAACATCGAAAAGCCGATTTAATCGTGACCGGGGCAAAAGGGTTGGGTGCTATCGGTCGGTTCCTTCTCGGCAGTGTCTCCACGCGTATTGTCCAGCATGCAAGCTGCTCGGTAGTCGTCGCGCGATAGTACTGAGGAAACTCTTTTTCTTCCTGAATCTTTTTCTTGTCAGAGGAAGTGGAGGGGGGTACTATGTTTCCATGAGTTGGTCGCGCACGGTGCTGTCGAAAACGAATCCGGTCGGAAAAGTGACTTTAGGCCTGGTCATTTTAGTGTGTCTCTGCGTCCTGCTTCAAATGCTCGGGGCCCCGACAACACTCCTCAGTCCGGCCGATGCCGCCGATGTACTCGGAGCCTCAGTCCTTGAAGGTTTCGCGGTTTTGCCTGCACTGCCCCAGCTCGAACTCCAGAGAGAAATCTGCTCCTTCGTCGACGTTCATTTTTCGATGCATGTGCCGGTTCTTGCCTCCGTGCATTTCCATCCTCCGGTTCTCTAAGCCATACCATCCGACCAGGTGACGGGTGCGCTGCTTCCCGCAAAGGGGCAGGGAGATTTTCTCCCGTAAAAGTTCGTGAAGAACGCGCGTTCCGCCTGGCCCATTAAGATTTCTTGATGCACGGGGCATCCGTTGTTGGTGTTTGTAAATTTCAGAGTCGCCGTATGAATGTTTATGACGTCGAACGGAACGGAGAGAGGAATCGATGAAGGGGAAATGGATTGAGGGAATCCAAGCGTGGGCGGGTTGGAGTCTCCTAACCCTCTGGGGACTTTCGGGCTGCGCCCATGAACCGACGCCTAACGAGGAGGTATCGGTCCGTACCATCGAGATCTCGGACGTTGTCAGTCCAGAAACACTTTACGCCTATCCCGGTGAAGAAGTCCGCTGGCAGAATCTACGCGAGAATTCCATCCGTGTAGGATTTCTGACGATGAGGCTGTTGGACAAAATCAGTTGCGAGAAGGGGATGACCACGCTGTTCGGGCAGGTCCGCGATGTGGTCACGATTCCGCCCGGCGAATGGGTCAGCCTCTGTTTTCTTCGCTCTGGCGATGTCAAATACAATGTCTGGTTCGACGCCGACAATCCGAAGGGAGCCATCAGTCCTACGGCTATTGTGCGAGTCGAACGAGGCGGGTGAAGACGGTCTGGAGGTGGAAAGACGTGCTGACAGGGCGGAAAGGACTCCCATGATTTATTTGCTCTCCGGACAGGGGCGTCGCGCCCTTCGTGCGTTGGTCAATCAGTCGATCCTTTATGCCTTCGACTTCGATGGCACGCTGGCGCCGATCCGGTCCGACCGTAGCTCTGCAAAGATGTCACGGTCTGTGAGGGAGTGGCTCAAGGAACTGGCGAAGCGGGCTCCTTGTGCCGTCGTATCCGGTCGCGAATTGTCTGATGTGGTGGGAAGGGTCGATGGAACAGTCTCTCTCATAGTCGGGAACCACGGGATCGAAAGCGCCTTCACACCTACACCCGCACTCCTCTCGGCCGAAACATCGTGTCTGCAATGGAAGCAGGAGCTATCCAGAGGGATTGTGAATATCATCAACGAACTGGGCGCCGAAATCGAAGATAAGCGCTATACGCTGACGGTTCACTTCCGGAATGTAGAGGAACCGGACCGCGTCAAGACAGCCCTGTTGCCGCTCCTCGAACGGCTGTCGCCGGCTCCAAGACTTATCGTTGGCAGGGCCTCCATCAATGCCGTGCCGTCCGGTGAGTACGGGAAAGGAAGATCGGTCGAACAGATTATGAATCATCTCAAGAGAACCGGCGTGCTGTTCATCGGCGACGACGAAACAGACGAAGACGTCTTTGCGCTGCCCGGCAACGTCATGGGGGTGAGAGTCGGCCTCCACAGCCGGTCACACGCCCGGTTCTATCTCAAGTGCCAGGATGAGGTCGAGCAGGTCATCCGATTTCTCGTACACCGGCTAGATAGGACACCTGAGTCTCCCGATGCGCACGAAGAAGAAAAACAAAATAGACGACGCGCCGCCAACGACTTATAACCGGATCGGCAATTGGAGTTCGAGCGGAGAACGGAGTCCCAGGACTCTCTTTCTCCTGCTGAGCGTAGGGTTCACTGTTGCCGGATGCGATAGCGGAGGGAGTTTCTCTCAAAACGTGGAGACGGTATGGAACAAGTTCATGCGCCTCATGGATCGATCCGAACAGCCACGGCCCCATGCCGAACCGGTGGCCGGCATGAACGACGGTGAGCGATTCATAGCCTTCGAGTCCAGTACGTCCTATCTTGTGGAAGGCGATACGAACAATTTCACAGACGTTTTCGTATACGATCGTCAGACAAATCAGAACGTGCGCGTGTCGGTTAAGAGTGGAGGAGGGCAGGCGAACGGTGGAAGTTTCGCGCCTGCCGTCACTCCGGACGGTCGTGTCGCGGTTTTCGAATCGTTGGCCAGCAATCTCGTGCCGGACGATACGAATAGGCAACGGGACGTGTTTGTCCACGACCGTCGCACAGGACAGACCGCGCGCGTTTCCGTGGACAGCCGCGGGAAGCAGGCCAACAAATTCAGCCAGTCCGGCCACATCAGTGCCGACGGCCGTTACATCGTCTTCGAATCTCTCGCCTCGAATCTCGTTCAGGGGGACACCAACGGTGTCATCGACATTTTCCTGCGCGACAGGCTGATGAAACGTACAACCCGCGTGTCGGTGGCGAGTGACGGGACCCAGGCGAATAATCCGAGCGTCAACCCTGCGATTAGTGCCGACGGCCGCTATATCACATTTGACTCCTTCGCGACGAACCTGACGGGCGAGAAGTCAGAACCACGAAAGCACACCTACGTCCACGATCGTCTTACAGGCCGTACCACAGCAGCGCCACCGGACAGCCCGGAGCAAAATTCTTATCTCTCTCGCATTGCTCACGGGAGGTGACGTTCCTTGATGATAACCGGGCGAAACGGCTTCACTTGCCGCCGTGCGAAGCTGAGAAGGCGATTCTCGACGGCTCCGCCACGGTCCTGCAGTAGACGTTTTCATTTGCGACCGCAATTGATTGCGCACCACGGCTCTGTTTGTTATAACCCGATGCATGCGGCCATGCCGTCATAGACCGGTTCCTTCCCGATTGTATCCCTCCCTCTCAAAATTTCGTCTTGCACAGTGCGCGTGCCCTCGCTTCCTTTTCACCCCCGTGAACGTTTCCCGGTTCCGGTATGGATTCGATCCGCCCGCCTCTATTTGTGACGGCTGACCCAGGTCCATTGTGTATTCGGTCTTCGTTCGTTCCATGCCGAAGGCAGCTTCATCAACCGTGAATATCACCAAGAGGAAACTATCGTGCCGCTGATCCATACCTTGACGATCCTGATCTGTCTGGCCGCCCTGTTCAGTTACGTGAACCACCGGCTGCTGAAGCTGCCGATGACGATCGGATTGATGGCGGTGGCGCTTGTCTTCTCACTGGTCCTGCTGGTGTTGGGAAAACTGGGCTTCGGGATAGAGGACGAAGCCCAGCGATTTATCGGCGCGATCGATTTCAATGAGGCGCTGATGCACGGCATGCTGGGGTTTTTACTTTTCGCGGGCGCATTACACGTCAAATTGGACGAACTCTTGGATCTCAAATGGGTCATCGGGACATTAGCCGTGGTGGGCACCATTCTGTCCAGCCTCATCACCGGTACGCTCGGATATGTCCTGTTCGACCTTGTCGGGATGCCGCTACCATTTCTCTACTGCCTCTTGTTCGGCGCGTTGATCTCGCCGACCGATCCCATTGCCGTCATGGGCATTCTCCGGCAGGCTCGATTGCCGAAGGCGTTGGAAATGAAGATTGTCGGCGAGTCGCTGTTTAATGACGGTGTCGGCGTGGTGATTTTTCTGGTGGTGCTCAATCTCTTGCCGAAAGCATCGGTGAGCGCAACGGACGTGCTGGTGCTCTTTGCTGAAGAGGCGATCGGGGGCGCAGCGCTTGGATTGGCATTGGGATTCGTCGCGTATCACATGTTGCGCTCTGTGGACAACTATCAGGTCGAGATCCTGATTACGCTCGCCTTGGTCATGGGCTGTTTCGGCTTGGCGGATCTGCTCCATACCTCCGGTCCGATAGCTGTCGTGGTGGCGGGATTACTGATCGGCAATCAAGGACGCCAATGGGCCATGTCGGAACGGACGAGGGAACATCTCGACAACTTCTGGGAGTTGCTGGACGAGTTACTGAACGCGGTCCTGTTTGTCCTGATCGGGTTGGAGGTGTTGGTGCTGAGTTTTCAGCGGCCCTATCTGATCGCCGGGCTCATGGCGATTCCTCTCGTGCTGTTGGCGCGCTGGTTGAGCGTTGTGCTGCAGATTCAACTCTTCAGCCTGGTTCGGGAGTTCAGCGCGCGCACGATCACGATTTTGACCTGGGGCGGACTGCGCGGTGGTATTTCAGTCGCGCTGGCTCTCTCGCTCCCCTACGGAACCATGCGCGACGCCGTGGTCACCATCACCTATGCCGTCGTGGTCTTTTCAATTCTGGTGCAAGGGCTGACGATCAATCGGCTGTTAGGGATGGGCAAGAAGGAAGCGGAACAGATTCATGCGTAACACGATTGGTTGAAAGGGTGGGGATGAAGACCGGATACGACATCACGGGGGACCGAACGGTTTCCCATCGGATTGACAACGTCCATCGTTTGATTGAGGAGGTGTGACATGCAGGAGGCGTGGCTGGCTCATTTATTGGAGCGACTGTTTGAATGGGCGATGAGTTCAGGGGTGCGCGTACTGATCATCGGTGTGGCAATGATCGTGCTCCTGTCCGTTGTCAAACAAGTCATGGGAAGGCTTCGGCGCGTGTACGAAGGTACGTTGCCGACTCCGGCTCAGATCAAGCGCGCGGATACGTTGACGCACGTGTTACGCGATGTGGCAAGGGTGTTCATCTTGGCGGTCGGGTTTATGATGGTGCTGTCCGAACTCGGAATCGATCTCAAACCTCTGCTGGCTGCAGCCGGTCTCAGCGGTTTGGCCATCGGGTTCGGCGCCCAGAGCCTTGTGAAAGACATCATCTCTGGTTTCTTCATTCTCTTGGAGGACTCCGTCCGGGTGGGCGATGTCGTGGAAGTAGCCGGTGTAGGCGGCGTCGTGGAAGAGGTCAAGCTTCGGACCATCACGCTACGAGACCTATCGGGCAACGTACATGTCATTCCAAATGGGATTGTGGACAGAGTCAAGAACATGACAAAGGTCTTTTCGTATTACCTGTTCGACGTTGGCGTGGCGTATAAGGAGAACGTCGATGAGGTGATGGTTGTGTTACATGAGATTGCCGCCGAGGTGCAGGCCGATCCGCTGTTTTCTGGCGACATTCTCGAGCCTCTGGAGATGTTGGGGGTAGATCAATTTGCGGATTCCGCTGTGATCATCAAATGCCGGATCAAGACTCAACCGATCAAACAATGGCGGATCGGGCGTGAAATGAATCGGCGGATCAAGAACACCTTTGATGCCAAAGGCATTGAAATTCCGTTCCCGCACCGGACGATCTATTGGGGAGAGGGGGCGGCCCCGCCGGTATTCGCGCAAAGTGGAGCGTAACGGAAAAGGCCCAGGCCCCTTCCGGGACCTGGGCCTGTCGGTCGCGTCTTTCCCTGCACAGCATTGTAAGGTGAAGAATTATCGTGCGGCTCGGTTGAGCGCGCGCCAGGTTTTTGGTCCCACGACGCCGTCCGGATACAGACCGTGCACTCGTTGGAAGCGTGCGACTGCCACTTCTGTTTCTTGTCCGAAGTATCCATCGACCGCGACACGATGTCCGGCTCGACGTAGGGCGCGCTGAATAGCTGTTACATCGTTCCTCGTGACGCGGGATCGTTGTTGCGAGACAGATCGAGCTGCCCGGACGGATCGGGGGTTGCGATGCAAGGCGACCGATGTGGCGGGTCCGACAACTCCGTCCGCTCGAAGGCCACGTGAACGCTGGAATCGTTTCACGGCCGAGACCGTCTCCGGCCCAAACCAACCGTCTGCGTGCAACCGGAATCCGTGCCGCTGAAGCAAGCGCTGGATTTGTACGACCCGCGGGCCTCGTTGCACAGATCCCCCCATGCTCACGGGGATGTACGGCGATTTAGTAACTTTTGCCTTTCTGAGGGAATTCGAGGGTGATGCCTTTGCGACCTGAGGACGCGCCGTTTTCTTGAGCGCAGCAATTTTTGCCTTCAGCGCGGCGTTTTCGCGCGCCTTTTCCTCGATGTCACGCTGTATCCCTTCCCGCGTGGATTTCAATTCCTCGTTCTCGAACTCGAGACGTTGACGTTCGTCCAGGACGTCGTTGAGTTCGGTGCGCAGCGTGTCGATTTCGGTTTGCAATGCCGGGGGCCAGTAGTCGCATCCGCCGAGACCGAGCAGCGGGATCGTGAGCAGGGTCGCCAGCGGCCAGATGCTGGAATGTCGTTTCTCTGTCATTGCGGTCCTCCGTAGAAAATCGTCCCTCAGGCCGTCCACCGGCGTCGATGCAGCTCAGACGCTGTATTCGACGAATTAGAAATACGACGCAACAGTTCGCGCGGGACGAACGATCGGTTAATTAAATCGCTGACTGTGGTGAGAGCCTGGAGGAGGATCGTATCCGTGACGAAATTCGAACGGGCGAGGATCTGACGAACGATTCCACCGAAGTGCGAGGGAATGGAATGACCGAGGGAATCTGTTGTACGTGCAGGTCACTATGGGAAGGTCTCTATAGCAGGATGAGCGTAAACATGCAACCCGATGAGGCGGATGGGACGACCAGGTAAGGTTAAGGTGTAGAGGGCGGATCCTCGCTGGTTGGCTTCTTGTATCCTCCTGAATCCTTACCCGAACGCGGGTTGACGATTTTTGAGAGAGGATTTTCCATGGGCCAGAGTCGTAGCCCCGGAGTTTGATAGTCCTTCGGTAAGTATTGATCCGGGATCGTCGTTTTGTTGCCGTCACGGATTTGCGTGTAATGCGGGGACATGATTTCCAGCCCTGCTTCGTTGAATTTGTCCTGAATGTGTTGATGCAATTCAGCATAGATCGTGGTCATTTTATTGGGATGGCCGGTATAGGCATTGATTTCGTAGGTTACGTAGAAATCATTCAGGCTGGTTTGCAGGACGAACGGTTCGGGATCAGTGAGGATGTGAGTTGTCTCTTGCGCCGCCGAAATCAGCAATTCGTGGACTCTTCGCCAGGGGGTTTCGTAGCCGATGGTCAAGCTTGTATGAAGGATGAGCGGTGGGGGTTTCATCGCCGACGAACTAAAGTTGATGATATGTGAGCCGAGCACGAGCCCGTTCGGGATCGTGACATCCACGTTCTTGACGGTACGAACACGTGTCACCAACAAGGTTTTTTCCGTAATGTCGCCGACAGTATCGGCGATCCTCACCCGGTCTCCGACGTTGAAGGGCCTCATGTAGGTCAGGACAATGCCGGCCACAACGTTACTGATAGAACCGACTGCGCCCAGCGAAACGAGCACACCGAGAAAGACCGAGATCCCTTTAAAGGCTTCGGACTGTGAGCCGGGGATGTACGGGAAAATGGCCACGGTGGCGAAGACCAACACCAGAAATCGAACGATCTTATAGGTAGGGATGGCCCATTCCCGATGAAAGCCCTTGAAGGAAATGGCACCGCGTTCCATGCCGATAAAGAACATGTGGATCAGTTTCACGATATAGCGGGTGACGATCACGATGATCGCAATCGCGATGATGTCGGGGAGGGCTGCTGCAAAGGCCTGGCCGATGGTCGTGATGGGCGTGACAATGTAGCCGAGGAGTTCGACAGAGAGTCTTCTGGTCCAGGGGAAAAATCCCAAAATTGAGGTGGCGTAGAAATAGACCAAGAAGGCAATGAGGATGATGCGAAAGGCACGGAGTATGCCAAGCAGGCCTTCCGTGATTTGCGTCGCCGAAAGTAATTCCACCCGCTGGATCTTAACGGAGGGCAATTTTGTGCTGC
>NZ_CDLUDY010000186.1:0-13435 GCF_975968855.1 Petrachloros mirabilis | reverse complement strand
CACAGCGATTCGTGTCGACGTTACCGGAAAGCGGCCCGCTCGGCGTCCATTGTTTGCTGGCGGGCGGCATGGGGGTACAAGCCGAGGTCAAGGGGATCGCATTCTCTAGCGGAGACAAGACCGCCTTCATCCCGCTCGACGTCCAAACCTTCGTGCGCCCTATCACCGGATTGTTGCACGATCACGTCCACACTAAAGTCGTCCAGGATTTGAAGGCTACGTTACTGGCGTTTCATCGCATCGGAGTGACCCTTGCCGGTCCCTACGTCGATACGATGATCGCCGATTATCTACTGAATCCTAATCGCCGGGATCACCAACTTGAGACGATCGCTTTTGAGCTACTCGGGGAGCGCCTTGGAGCAGGGAATCACGAGAAGGCCGCACCACAATCCCTGTTTGAAGTCGATACCGGCTCGCGGGAGGAAGCCATGGAAGCCGCGACGGCATTGGCCAAGATGGCGCCGCTGTTGACCCAACGACTGTCCGAGCAAGGCAGTCTGAAACTGTTCACCGACGTGGAGATTCCGTTGGTTCCGGTGCTGGCGGAGATTGAGCGAAACGGCTTCCTGTTGGATGTCGAAGCGCTGCACACGCTCAGCAAAGAGCTGGAACGCGACCTCGATCGCATGATGGAGACGATCGCCGGAATGGCAGGAGGCGAATTCAACATCAACTCGCCCAAGCAGCTTGCAACGGTCCTGTTCGATAAGCTTGGACTGAAGCCGATCCGAAAAACCAAGACGGGCTACTCGACGGATGAAGATACGCTGACGCAACTTTCCACGCAGCACGAATTGCCGGCGCAGATTCTCAACTACCGGAGCATCAGCAAGCTCAAGTCGACATACGTCGACGCCTTACCTGAACTGGTCGCCCCCGACAGTAAGCGGTTGCACACGTCGCTCAATCAAACAGTCGCTGCGACCGGACGCCTCTCGTCCACCGAGCCGAATTTACAGAACATCCCCGTAAAAGGGGATTACGGCCTGCGGATCCGTGAGGCCTTCATCGCCCCGAAGGGCCATGAGCTGCTCTGCGCCGACTATAGCCAGATTGAACCGCGTATTCTGGCGCACCTTTCGCAAGATCCGCGGTTAATTTCCGTCTTCACCAGGGGGGAGGACATCCACATGGCCACGGCCATGGAGATATTCGGTCTTCCCTCCACCCAGATTACGCGTGACATGCGGCGTGCGGCCAAGACGGTCGTCTTCGGCATCGTCTACGGCATCAGCCCTTTCGGGCTTTCGCAAAACATCGGAGTTTCGCAGACCGAAGCCAAGAAGTACATCGACACCTTCTTTGAGAAGTTTGCCGCCGTGCGTGCCCTGATGGATAGGAATATCGCAGAGGGAAAAGAGAAGGGGTACACGACGACGATCTTAGGCCGCCGCCGTCCGATTCCTGAATTACAGAGCGGCGATCCCGCGCAGCGAGGCTTCGGCGAACGGATGGCGGTGAACAGTCCGATACAGGGCTCAGCAGCGGATCTGATCAAGGTGGCGATGATCAACGTCCACAAGGTCCTGCACGAAGAATTGCCTCATACGAAGATGATTCTGCAAGTTCACGACGAATTGATCTTCGAGGTGCCGGAGAAGGAAATGGAAGAGGCAAAGAAGCTGGTGAAGAGAGAGATGGAAGGGGTAGGGAAGCAGCTCGGCCTCTCCGTGCCATTAAAAATAGATCTGGGTGTCGGCAAGAATTGGCGCGTGGCGCATCCGTGACCAGGGACTGGCTCCGGCATCGCCGGTGCCTGTCCCTGGTCTCGCGCGGGATGGGAAAAGGCTGTGACTCCGAACGGGATTCTGTGAGTGCGGGTGGTTTGAAGAAGGAAAAAGGCTTAATGATGGAGTCGGAATCTTACGCAGAGCGATAGAGGCACTCGACAATCTGGGAAGTGTTGAACAGCATCGAGTCCCGGCGGGTATAGACGGCGTGGCCGAAGTAGTGGTCGCGCGGATTGGTCGAGCCGGTTGAGTCCTTGTAGTCGACCGACAGGCAGCGCCCGTCGCTCGGAAACCGCACTGCGCGCCTCGCGCACTCCAACCACCGTTCGAATCCATCGTACGGCTCGACTAATTCCCAGATGGCCTTGTTGGCTGCCTTTGCCGATTCGCCGATCGGTACTGCATCGCTGCCTGCCACGGCCAGTTCCTGCACGTAGTCACCTCCCCAGGCGATAGGCATCTCCATGGTGATTTGAGGTAATTCCATTTTCGCGAGCCAGGTCTTCCCGTCCGTTCTGAGGTTCCGGTGGTTCACGATGTGGAGCAGCTTTCCGATCCCCGAGGGATCCCAGCCGTAGCGGACGGGAGTTCCGAACGTGACGATGTCCAACTGCGCGCCGTTCAGCAGCGTTCCACCTCTCAACAACGGTTCGATCCGTCCGATCGCTGCAGTGAGGTCCGACCGGTTCGACTGTTCCGCATAGGCCGTCAGCATGGCGAACAGCTTGGGTCTCCCGTTGATCTGGCTCGGGCAGAGGAGATTCGAAGCGAGAGCAAGAACTAGACCGGCATGGCCATGGGCCTGCACGAGGATGCGCCGACCTTGCATCAGGCGATGCTTCTCGCAGATTTGTCGAAGTTGATCAAGAAGACGGACGGCAGCGGCGGCTCTCCCGAGATGATGATGCTCGGCGGTCCATAAGAGCCGGATACAAACGATCGGGTCCGAGAGAGGCTTGTTGATCGCTCTCCGGAAGAGTTCCACGTTGGCATGTGTGAAGTTCCCAGCGTCACCAATCTGGTCGTCGAGCAACTTTTTTGTCGCATCATCATCCGCCAGAGGCGGTTTCAGTCCACCGGGGAGGAGCGGTATGCCATTTTCTTCCTGGCGCATGGCAGCGAGTAGGGCATCGACGCCTGACACGCCGCGTGAATAACCTCTCCTGAGACCGCCGACTTCGTCCAACCGCTGCATGCCGAACACGTCAGTCCCGTGTATGGCGCCATGGAGAAACAGGATAGTCCGAACACCAGCCTGGGAGAAGGCCGAACCTAAACGTTCCATCGATTCTTGCCAGGAAGGCGAATCCGCCGGCGTTCCCTGGGGCAACTCGGCAAAGCTCAGTCGGTCTCCCGGATTTTTTCTCGAGAGTTCGTCGTGTTGAAAGTTATTCTCGACCGGCATGGGAGAAGTATCTACCCGATCTCATGGGAAGACTGCAACGGCATGCATTACATGAAAGGGGGGGCGCTCAGTTGGAGGTCCGTGCAGTCGGTTGATTCTGATTCGCGGGACTGGTTGGGGAGGCTGAGGGCAAAACCACCGCGTCAGTTGAGATTAAGAGATCTTGAATAGTAGCCTCCCGTTTTAACAATGATCAGTAACGGCTGGAGGCCTGGCTTGCCTTCCTGAAAATTCGCGTGCTAAGGTACAATTCCCCTTTGTCCTTGTAGTAATGAGAGGATTAGCCATGGGAAGCAGATCCTGGTCTTCATGCGGCCTAGCAATCGGAGTATTCGGATTGACCGCTGTGTTAGCTTGCAGTTCATCCTGGGCGGCCACTCAGCAGAAAGCTGCATCGGGAGATGGTGTGGTTCCGACTACTCCTCCAACGGAGCACGTGATTCTTTTCGTCCTCGAAGGTTTCAGCAAGGATTCCCTTAAGAACGGTACGATGCCGACCCTGAGCAAGCTGGTCAAGGACGGTTCGGTCACCTGGTCGGCAGCGGGAGTCAAGCCCGCCCTTCGCCTGCCGACAATGGCTTCGTTAGTCACAGGGATGCCGGTTGAAAAGCACGGTGTTACCTGGAACAGCTTCGAGTTTAGCCGCGGGTATCCCAGGGCTCCCAGCATGTTCGACTACATGGACTTAAGCGGGGGGCGCGACAGTGCGATTTTCCTCATGGATGAATCGCTCTATCAGTTGGCAAGGCCTGAAGTCTACACGGATTATCAAATCTGCGGTCCGCTGAAACCAGAGTGCAATTCTGATCGTATCGTTTCCTACATCCAGCAGTATTTCAGAAAGGCGACCAGCGGCCATGGATATGGGCACGCGATCCTGTCGTTACCGCATTTGCTCGTCGTCCACCTCCCGGAAGCCAGCTGGGTTGGTGTCGCAAAGGGCTGGGATTCGAAGGAATATAGGGGGGCGCTCCGGACGGTTGATAAAGCGATTCATTCCATCCTGGATATCTATAAGGAGAAGGGCTTGATTGACCGCACGACGATCTTCGTGACCTCCTTGAGTGCCGAAGGGCACGATGCTGGGGAAGACCAGGCGGATGGTCCTGCGCCTTCGGTGCCGTGGATCGCGTCCGGCGTCGGCATCAAGAGGGGTCATGTCATCAAGCAGCACGTTTCGATCGTGGACACCGGCGCTACGGTGATGCGGACATTGGGACTTCAAACCCATACAGAATGGGACAGCCGACCGGTTGAGGAGATCTTCCAATATCAATTCATCGCGGCAGCTCCTAATAACAGCCTTCCAGAAATAATGCGATAGCCATGATGGAGCGAGATTTAAGGCAGAGCTTGGTCACAAGAATCCTGTTTGGCATGGTCGGCATCCTGTTGTTGGCAGTTTCTGCCGTGCATGCCGGACCTCCGGCGGCTTATACAAAAGAACACCAGATCACCATCGATCCGACGGTCCTGGTCCCGACCTCCTGGTGGTACGTCCCAGGCGTGACCCCGACGATTTACAATTCCGATCCCGAGTCAATGGATGCCTACAAAACCAGCGAAAAGAAGACCATTGCCCTGAAGCCGGGCAAGTACAAGTTTGTGAGTTTTACCTTCGACTTTCCCTTTGTCGTCAATCTTGAGGGGAAATTGGAATTCTCCAAGGCCTTTGACCAGTGCGTCGAGGGACGAGGGACGCAAACGTTGGTCGTTCGCTGCAAGAAGACTTACCCACATGGCGGGACACGGGAATACAACTACGAATAAGCATTCATGAGGCAATGAAACATGGCACAGGCATTGGATGATCTGCTAGAGGCGCTGGAAGACGTTGATGATGCCACTCGAGAGGAAGCGGCAAAGATTCTTGCGGAGAAGGGTGACCCCAAAAGCCTGGACGCATTGATCAGCGCATGCGGTGATGACTACTGGTCCGTTCGCGCCTCTGCAGGCCGTGGGGTTGCCAAAATCGGCGGCGACAAGGCGGTCGAGGCGCTCATCGGATTGTTCAACGATCCGATCATGGAGGTCCGCAATCAGGCCGTCGAGTCGGCGGCCAAGATGGGCACGGCTGTTTTGGATCGCATGATCGCGGCGTTGAAAGACGAGCGGTGGCGTGTTCGGGAACATGCCGCCAAGACCTGTGGAGAGATCCGCGACAAGAAGGCGGTCGATGCCTTGATCGTCGCATGTCGGGATCGAGACGGAGCGGTGAAGAGTTCCGCCGCTGAAGCCCTGGGCAAGATCGGAGATCCAAAAGCGATCCCGGCTTTGATCAAGTTGTTTCGCGACACCTCGAAGATCGTCCGTGAAACGGCAGGCACTGCTCTTGTCTACATCGGGCAGCCGTCGGTCGACCCCTTGATTGACTGTTTCAAGGACAAGGATTTTGTCGTGCGATGTCATGCCGCGCGCGCTCTTGGGGGCATGACCACGGACTATCAAATCGGGCGGACCTGGGTGCGGGACTCAAAAGTTGTCGACGCCTTGATCGCAACGCTGAGAGATCCGGACCGTGCCGTCCGCGAAGACGCCACCATTGCTCTCGGCATGATCGGAGACCCGCGCGCGATCGACGCTCTGATTGAAGCAATGAAGGATGGAGCAGTCAAGCGCCATGCGATCGCCTCGCTCGGCATGATTGGGGATCCGAGGGCGCTGCAACCGGTCTTGGATGCTTTGAAGGGGAAGGGGATCAAGCAGGAGGGGACGCCGACGCCGGGCTGTATCGTCAGCGAAGATGCCTTTATCAAGGAAGCTGCAGCGACAGCGCTCGGTCAATTCCGCGACCCTCGTGTGATTCCGGACTTGATCATGTTGCTGAAAGACGGCGTTCTTCGAGAGAAAGCAAGTGCAGCTCTGGCGGCGATCGGGGATTCAGCGATCGAACCCTTGATCGCGTTCCTGTACGACCCGAAAGCATCTGAAGTCACATCTGAAAGCGAGCGAGTTTTGTCGTATGCCTCGGTTCGGCTCAGCGCAAAGGACGCGTTGAAGAAATTGGTGCTCGACACGCTTGAACAACTCGGGTGGACCTTGCCTGAAGAAGAGGCGACGGTGAGCTCGAGCTCTGCCGACAATGCCAGGGTTGATCGTCCTCTCGGTGAAACCGGTCGATTCGGCCCTTCCGGTGACGTGGCCCGATCCAGTTAATCGGTCCATTCCATGGGCGTCCATGGGCGCGGTCGGCGTTTCATCTTCTCCTGCCGGCTGGTGCTGAAGAATCCCGTGAGACGAAACCGGCGCGTCTCTCAAGAATCGGCCAGTAGCATTTAGTTGCCGATCGATACGAGTCCGGCTTCCTCAATCCGTTCCGTTGACCCTATGAAAATGGCTGTGTTAGGCTCGTTTCTTCAAAACGAGGTGATGCGGTATGGCCGATACCGTGGCTGAGCAGATTGCCGCGCTCAAGGACGAGGATTGGGCTATCAGGGAAGAAGCGGCGACGGTCCTCGGGACGTTACGGGATGCCCGAGCGGTGGTTCCGCTCGTATCGGTGCTTCGCGATGAGGATCGTTCTGTCCGGGAAGCGGCGAAGGGGGCATTGACTGCCATTGGTGGGCCCTCTGTTCCGGTATTGGGGCTGTGCCTATCGGATCCGCAACTCGAAGTTCAGGAGGCGGCTTCGTCGATCCTGGCGTCGATCGCGGACGATCGGGTGCTCGAGCCGCTCATCGCTTCGCTGGAGAATCGAGATTGGATCGTGCGGATGCATGCCGCCAAGGCATTGGGACGGATTGGATATTCCGGTTCCGTCGGTCCTCTGATTCCTCTCTTGCAAGATAAGGTCAAGGCGGTTCGAGAAGAGGCGGCGAAGACATTGGCGGCGATCGGGACAGCCGCGATCCCCGCCTTGCTCGAAGCGTTGAGCCACACGGAATGGCTTGTACGGCTCCACGCCGTCGAGGCATTGGGGAAGATGCAGAGGCCTGAGGCGGTTGAGCCGTTGCTGTCGGTTCTGTTCAATGATCCGGATACCGCCATTCGAGAAGATGCGGTGCGTGCCCTTGGTTCGATCGGAGATCCCAGGGCCCTGGAATTTCTTCAAGTCGCCATGAAACAGCCCGGTCTCCGGCCGTTAGCGGTTGAGGCAATGGGACAGATCGGTGATCGTCGTGCTGTTCCTGTGTTAATCGGAGTTCTCGAGGGTGTAAACAGACCGGAAGAATCCCGAATGATCACCGGTTGCGGTGATAAGTGGGACGAAGAAATGGTGACTCTGGGAGCGGCGGTACGCGCATTGGGGCTGCTCGGCGATGAAACAGCGATTCCCTATCTTCTGAAGGCGATGGAACATACAGTAACGCGTGTGGATGCCGCGGCATCCTTGGTCAGGTTCGGCTCAAAGGTGGTGCCCCCGCTATTGAAGCTGATGACTCAATATAGTGATGAAAATCTTCAGTTTCACGTGAAAGATACCTTAGCGAAAGTCGGATGGAGAGCGGGTCGACTCTAGAGTCGACGGACTGAGCGGGGTTGGAGTCAATGTCAAAGGAAACGATCGAAACCCTCGTCTCCGAGCTTACCCATGAAGAGGATTGGCGGCGTATGCGCGCCACCGCGGCCTGCTTGTCTGGCGGGCCTAAAGCCGTGCAGGCCTTGACCGGTCTCCTTCGTCATGGGACACCGGATCTCAAGCGAGAAGCGGCTGCAATGTTGGCCCGTATCAAGGATCCACATGCCGGTGTGGCGCTCGTCGGCTTGCTTGAAGATGCGGATGAATCGGTGAGGAAAGCAGGAGCTTCAGCGTTGGAACAGATGGCGGGGATTCTGGATACGGAGACGGCGACGGCCTTGGTGGCGTTGCTTCCGAAGACCGGGGAAGAGGAGACGAAGAAACTGGTAAGCCATTTGATCGGCGCCATTCCCACCGCAGTGACGCCCCTCTGCCAAATGATGAAACACTCCGATCCTGACGCACAGGTCACAGCGGCAACTATGCTTGACCAACTTCTGGACCCGAGATCGGTGGATGCCTTCATCGACGCCATGGGGCAACCGGCCGTGCGGGACATTGCCGTTGGAACCCTCAAGAAATTGAGCGCCATTCGTGAACGTATCGACGAAGCGTTCAACGGCTTGCGGGACGTCGAGGGGGCGAGCGAACGGGAAGAAGCACGCATGGCAACCGTGATCGATCTTCTTGGCATTGGAAGACCGATAGTGGAAATCTTAATCGAGTATTTGGAGGACGAGGATTGGCTCGTGCGCGAAGCTGCTGCGGATCTCTTGGGGAAAATCGGTGATGTGCGGGCCGTCGAGCCCTTAATGAAACGGTTGGCACAGGACAAGGATACGGGAGTGAAGGAATTGGCGATAAAGTCGCTTGGGCTGATCGGCGATGCCCGACCGACCGAGTTGTATCTTGAGGCGATTCCGATCAGGCCGTTGAGGGTCTATGCGATGGAAGCGTTGGCGAAGATCAAAGATGTCGAGGTCTTGCGTCCCCACAAGGACTTATTCGACCGGCTGCGAACAGATCGAGACGGTTTGGTGGCCTATAATGCTGGATTGATCGCCGATAAATTAGAGGCGCTGGACGGGGTTCCTGCTGCTGCCCAGGAAGGACTTAAAGATGAGTGACGAGGAACAAGCGGAACGAATCGAGCAATTGATCGGGGCGCTGCGGGATGATAATGAAGCCCTCCGCGACCATGCCATTGCCAGTCTGAGCCAAATGGGAGAGGAAGCCGTCGGGGCGCTGATCGGGTTGATGGCCGACGAAGACGTGTTGATTCGGGAAGCCGCGACAACAGCGGTTGTGCGCATCGGGCCTACCGTCATTGATCGATTGATCGAGGCCCTATCCGATGACGAGTGGGCGATTCGTGAGCAGGCGGCTTCGGGATTGGGAAAACTCAAGGATCCACGCGGAGTCGAGCCACTGGTGAAGGCGCTCAAAGATAAGGATGGGGCGGTGCGGACGGCCGCAGTGTGGGCACTTGAGCGAATCGGTGATGCGCGGGCCGTCCCGGGGCTCGTCGAGGCGCTGACAGACAGTACGGTTCGTGAGGATGTGGCGCGCGTGCTGAAAAAGATCGGTGACGCGCGAGCTGTCGAGGCGCTTATCGATGGACTGTTGGGGAATAATTGGATGGTTCGTCGCCATGCGGCAGAGGCATTGGGAAAGATTGGTGATACGAGAGGAGTCGGACCGTTGATCGAATCGCTCAAGGATGAGGACTGGTTGGTGCGGAGAAACGCAGCGGAGTCCCTTGCGCGTCTTGGAGCCAAGGAAGCTATTGACCCTCTGCTTCCGCTTCTCGAGGACGAGAACACGATGGTTCAAGAGACCGTTGAGGGCGTGTTGGCCAGTCTGGGTTGGAAGCAAGAGGCGCGGTAATTTTATTTTCGATGTAAAGGATACAATATCATGGCGGAAGAAACTCCGGTAAAACTCATACAGATTGGTCCTAAAGGCGGCATCAAGAAGGATGGTTTTAACCTCGTTACAGAGCGGGTTGTCGCGATCAATCCGGAAGCCAAACAGGTCGAGGTGGAATTACTCGCCTACGACGGGAAGACCGTCGTATTGGACGTCGACGAGGAAGCAGTCGAGGATCTCAAAAAGCTGAAGGTCGGTGACGGCGCCACGATTCGTGTGGTGGAGGAGGGCGGAAAACGCATTGCGAAAACCATCAGGATCCGGGCCAAGGATCCCAACGCCGCGAAAGCGGATGCCATGCTGTTGGATCTCAGGGATTCGCATTGGCTGAACAGAAAATATGCCGCGGAGATCTTGGGCGATTTGAAAGAACCGAGGGCTATCGGTCCACTGGTGGAAGCGTTGAATGATGAAGTCGGCGATGTCAGGCAGCGAGCGTACGACTCCTTGATCAAAATCGGAGGGGCCGCCGTTCCTTCGCTCGTACCTCTACTCGTATCCGAGGAGGATGAAATTCGGCAGTCCGTGACGGAGATCATTCGCAAAATCGGTAAACCTGCCGTCGAGCCGCTGGCTACGGCTTTAACTGAAGCCGATGATCGATTGAAGACCCGCATTCTCAAGGTGTTGGACCGCATGGGATACAAACAGAAGGCGAAAGAACAGGCAAAAACAGAGGTGCCGCGGCTGACATGATCCTCTATGATGGCTGTTGCAAGCCCGGAGGTTGTTCTTGCCGTCCAACGGAAATGTGTCTGAAGCCGTAACTCGCGACGCGGCTTGGTTCGTAGATGTTTCTCAAATCGACGAGGACGGTTTGTCGCATCAGCGACTTGAGCTTGGTGAAATCGAGATTCCTGAACTCGTTCCATTCCGTCATCAACACGAGGGCATCAGCCCCTTCCGCGGCTTCGTAACTGCTCCGGCAAGGCACTAATCCGTTAAGCAAACGCGAACCTTCTTCAAGGGCGGCGGGGTCATAGGCGCGGACTTTGATTCCCCGGTCCAGAAGGGCTTGCGCGATGGTCAATGCCGGGGCTTCGCGAAGATCATTGGTATTTGGTTTGAAAGAGAGGCCTAGCATACCCACAGTCGCGCCTTTGATCTCTCCGAGCACTTCCGTGATCTTGGATACCATCCGATCCCGCTGTCGGGAATTGACCTCGCCGGCGGCTTTGGCGATTTGCATGGAGTAGCCGGCTCGCTCGCCCATCTGGACGAGAGCAGCCAGGTCCTTTGGAAAGCATGACCCGCCGAATCCTGGGCCTGCATGCAGAAACTTAGAACCAATTCTCTTATCGAGGCCCATCCCTTTTGAAACCATTTGCACGTCGGCCCCGACGCGCTCGCAAAGCGTGGCGATCTCGTTGATGAAGGAAATTTTCGTGGCGAGAAACGCATTCGAGGCGTATTTAATCATTTCGGCAGTGGGAATATCCGTGACGATGAAGGGCGTTTCGATCAAGTACAAGGGACGATAGAGGTCCTTCATCAGAGCGACCGCGCGATCGCTATCCGAACCGATGACAACTCGGTTCGGGCGCATGAAATCCTCGATTGCCGACCCTTCGCGAAGGAATTCGGGATTCGAGACAATATCGAATAACAGTGTCTTGGACTGACTTCCGGAGATTACTTTGCGCAAGAACGTGCCGGTGCCAACAGGCACGGTTGATTTCGTCACGACCACTTTATAAGAGTTCATGACGCGGGCTATGCCGCGGCCGACTTCTTCTACAAAGGAAAGGTCAGCAGATCCATCATTCTTTGGCGGAGTGCCGACCGCGATGAAGATGACTTCTCCGTGATCAACTGATCGGGTAAGCTCTGTCGTGAAGCCGAGGCGGCCCTGCGCAATACCTTTGGAGACGAGTTCCGTCAAGCCCGGCTCGTAAAAGGGAACATCGCCTTTTTCAAGCCTGGCAATTCGTTTGGCGTCATTGTCCATGCATAGAACATTGACGCCGAACTCCGCAAAACACGCGCCGGTGACGAGTCCGACATATCCGGTTCCAATGACACTGATCTGCATCAACGATCCTCCTGCTCTAAAGCAACAAGTCAACAGCGAGAAGTATAGCTTCGATCATAAACCCGAGCAACAAACTTGCCAAAAAGATAGTTGCGGGGTATCGTCTCGCCGACCTACGTTGACAGGTTCCTAAGACCATCAGTAGTATGCCTCCTTCGCAGGCAGGTCTGGCGACCGTGTATTCATCCCCGAATTTCCTCTCTATCGTCCAATAAATGACTGACAAGAAACGTCTCGTCCACGCACCACGATGGTTTCTGTTGCTCACGGCCTTATTGACCGGTGCGATTGTCATGGCGTTGGAGATCCTCGGCAGCCGTTTGTTAGCGCCGATCTTTGGGAATTCGCTCTTTGTCTGGGGAGCGCTCATCGGGGTCATCCTTGCAGCCATGAGTAGTGGCTATGCGTTCGGTGGGTGGATTTCAGACCGTTACCATGGCTCGAAAGTCCTCTCGGGGCTTCTGTTGTTTTCCGGTGGCTGGACGTTCCTGATCGCCTGGGTCAATCAGCCCGTACTGTTTAAGATGGCTGGTTTCATCGAGGATCCCAGATGGGGCCCCTGTATTGCCGCTGCAGTGCTCCTGGCTCCACCGGCTTTTGGGCTCAGCGGGGTGTTGCCCGCAATGTTGCGGTTGGCGGTTTCAGATCTCGACTATTTGGGCAGACATACCGGCCGCATGATCGCCCTTTCCACTGTCGGGAGCTTAGCGGGGACTTGGGGGACAGCCTTTTTCTTTCTCTCTTATATGGGAACACAGTCGTTGGTAGCGTGGTTGGGGGCTATTCAGGTCCTAATGGGAATCTGGTGGCTAATAAAAGGAACGAGCGTACAGCCTGCCGTGATCGGAGTCGTAGTCTTGGTGATGGTGGGGTTAGGGGCTGGGGCCCTTTCTCCGATCCATGTGTTGAAAACCCCCGTGTATCAAGAAGACAGTCCCTATCAGCAGGTAAGAATCCGAGACGACGATCTCTTCCGGTATTTGGTGTTGGACCGGACCTTCCATGCGGTGATGTGGAAGGCCGATCCGGTCACGCTGTTTCTCCCATACAGCCAGTTGATGGTTGCGTCGCTTGCCTTGGTTCCCGAGCCGAAACGAGGGCTCATACTCGGGCATGGTGGAGGATCATTGGCGAAATGGCTGGCTGAAAGATGGCCGGAACTCGAACTGGACATCGTGGAGTTCGATCCTGTTGTCGTAAGGATGGCGGAGGAGTACTTTGCCTACCGTGCTCCACCCCAGCACCATGTGTACGTTCGTGACGCAAGAGCTTTCTTGAATTCATCGACTCACCGCTATGACTTGATCTGGGTGGATGCCTTTGCGCGGCACATGATCCCGTTTCACCTGACCACGGTGGAATTCTTTTCCGAGTTGCAGGCTCACCTGACACCAAACGGGGTATTAGCGGTGAACCTCGCTTCATCGGGCGAGGGGGGAGATTTGTTGCGTGCTGATGCCGTCATTCAGACAATGCGGGAATCTTTTTCCGCTATCGAATCCTTTGGGGTCAAAGGACCCTGGCAATCTCTTCCATCCCGTTCCGAGAATCTCATCTTTTTCGCTGGGGCGCCGCTTAAACAGTATGATCAATCGGAATTTGTGAACAAGGTAGGGAGATACGTGGAACGTCGGCGGTTGCCGGTTGAAGCCATTTCATTGTTGCACACCCGCCGAACCCAACCGTGGAAGAGGGGCTTGGTACTGACAGACGACTTTGCTCCGTACGATCTTTTGATGGGGTCGAGTGTCCTTGAAAAACAGCTTGAGCCAGACTTGAACGATTAAGACATTGAATTTATTGCTGTTGTGCTGTTGATAAACATTGAAATGATGATGTTTTACTTTGTCGGTTCGACCATTTAGATCCTTGCTTCT
>NZ_CDLUDY010000185.1:0-5187 GCF_975968855.1 Petrachloros mirabilis | reverse complement strand
TGGCCGTCAGTCAGCCGGTGACCATCCCGGCGAAAGCGGTCAAGGGTCCCATCCCGATGGATGGGGCGAACCCGATTTGGGAAGCTGTGCCTGGTGTAATCGTTCCGCTGAGTGGTCAGTTGATCACTACGCCGATGCACCCGAATATTTCGGTCAAGTCGGTGTTCGTAAAGGCCATGACGAATGGCAAGGAAATCGGCCTGCGCGTGGAGTGGACCGATCAGACGAAGAACGATACGACGATCGGACCACAGGACTTCAGAGATCAGGCTGCGATCATGTTCCCAGTCAATACGTCTGGGGCGCCGCCGTTCCAGTGTATGGGTCAGTCCGGTGGAACGACCAACATTTGGCGGTGGAACGCGGAGTGGCAAAAGGATATGGGTAAGGACGTCGCGGGGATGTGGGATGTGGACGACCAATATCCCGGCATTTTCTGGGACTACTACTTTGAAGAGCCGGCTGGCGGTGTGACCTATCCGGACCGGATCGGTCGCAGCCTCGGACCCTTCAACCCAGGCATTTGGTCGGGTAATATTTTGTCCGATCCGACGCTCCGCGTGAGCTCGGTCGAGGATCTGAACGCGAACGGCTTCAGCACCCTCACCACTCAGGCTCACCAGGATGTGCTTGGTAACGGCGTATGGGAACCATCAGGGGCGACAAAGGGTGGTGGATATTCCGGTCCAACCTGGCGTGTGGTCGTGAAGCGCGCTCTCGAGACCGGCGATGCCAACGATACCCAGTTCAAGGGCGGGATGTCCGTGCCCATCGCCTTTGCAGTGTGGGATGGTTCGAATGTCGAACGTAACGGTATGAAGGCCCTCTCCACCTGGTTCACGCTCAAGCTTCCGTAAGCTGAACGAGGTCGAGAGACCGTGTCCCACTCGCGAGAGTGGAACATGACAAGCTGAAGAAAGCCCCAGTTCACAGGAACTGGGGCTTTTCTTTTTCGGATATCCTGGCAGGGTCACGTCTTTCCAGGTTCAAATGTATTATGCAAGGGGGCGCAGGGTTGCATTTCCGGAACAGCGGAGTGTATAAGACCAGAGTGGGCTTTATGCATTTTGTCTTTATTTTTCAATTCTATCTGTAGCAGGAAACCATGAAAGTTTCTTTGCTGTTTCCCCCCACATGGCATCCATCTCAGCCGTATTTAAGCCTCCCATCCCTGACAGGTTTCCTTGCGCAAGCAGGTGTGACGAATGTGGCACAACGCGATCTTGGCATCGAACTGCTCGACCAAGTCTTGACCCAGTCATACGGAGCTGGGCTGTATCAGGAATTGATCGATAAGCAGAGGCAACTGGAACGGGAACGAACCGGTGATACTGGACCCGGCAGTGCCGAGCATCTTGCCCGCGTGACGGAATCACTTGATCGGTTTGCGTACTTGATCGATCGCATTGAGCCTGCCAAAGAGACGCTTCGAGGGGAGGGTTTCTATGATATGGAAGCCTACCGAGAGAGCCTCTTTCTTATCGACAAATGGCTCGAAGTGTTGTCGTCCGTCTATTTCCCTACCAGACTGACGGTTGTGGACAACCAGTTCAGTACGTACTCGATCTATTCCTCGAAAGACTTAATGAAGGTCATTCGGGATGAGGCGCAGAACCCGTATATCAGGCTGTTCCGTGAGGGGTTCCTCCCTTCCATAGTGGCCGAACATCCTGAGCTCATCGGGGTATCGATAACAGCCACGTCGCAAATCATTCCAGGCCTGACTCTCTGCCGGTTGATAAAGGAAGCTGCGCCGGACATTCACGTGACGGTCGGCGGCAGCATCTTTACCCGTTTGGTTGACAACCTGCGCCGATGTCCCAACCTGTTCGATTTGACCGACGACATCGTCGTGTTCGAAGGTGAAACGGCCCTCCTGGAACTTGTCAACCAGCTGGCAGGAAAGAAGGATCTTAGTAAGGTCCCGAATCTGATCTATCGCCAGAACGGGAAAATCATCGTCAATCAGCCTTTCTACTCGGAGAATGTCAATCAGCTGCCTGCCCCCAATTACGATGGATTCCCGCTGGGGAACTATCTGTCGCCAGAGCCGGTGCTTCCGGTGCAATTTTCTCGGGGCTGTTACTATAAGGACTGTGCGTTTTGTGCCTTGACGCTCGATCACCAGAACTTCCGTCAGAAAGAGCCAGGTCGGACGATCGAAGAATTGGAGTGGCTCAAGCAGCGATATGGAGTCAGGAACTTTTTCTTTACCGACGAATGCTTCGCCTTGTCTCCAACGAAGCGGCTGTGCCAGCAGATGATCGATCGCCGCATGGACGTCCGTTGGACCTGTGAGATGCGGTTCGAGAAAAATCTGACGAAAGAGTTGCTGACTTCCATGCGGGATGCCGGTTGTTTGAAGATCGTCTTCGGGTTGGAATCGTTCAATCAACGGATCATGGATTTCATGAAGAAGGGGATCCAGCAGGAGTGGGTCAGGCGTATCGCCAATGACTGCGTCGATCTCGGCATTGCGGTCCATTGCTACATCATCGTGGGATTCCCGACCGAGAAGGAAGAAGAAGCTCTGGAAACAATGAACTTCGTAGTTGAGAACAAGAAATTGAATGAATCGTACGGATTCTCCTGTCAGCCCTGCCTGTTTGATTTAGAGAAGGAAGCTCCCATCATGAGCGATCCTGGAGGATACGGCGTCCGTCGTATCATGCGGCCGTCTGCGGAGGATTTGAGCCTCGGGTTCTTCTATGAGGTGCAGGAAGGGATGACGCCGGAGCAGGCAGAGCGGCTGTATCAGTATATCTACGAAAAGATCAGCGAAGTCGTCTGTGAGCTTCCCTTCAACTATTCGATGGCCGATGGGCTGCTCTACATCGCAAGAGCCAAGGAAGAGGAGCGCCGAGCAGTTCCGGCAGCCCGCTCGTAGAGACCTTAGCCTGTTCCACGTTGACCGGATTTTTCGGCAGTCTGTATAATCCGCAATTCGTGAAGGAGAGAAGATAGCGTGCTCGCACCGGGAATGACCATGGAACGGATAACAGGTAAGCTGAGTGATCAGCCGCTCTTGTTCCAGTATACGATCAAGCTGGTGCTGCTGGTCGCCTTTCTCGAGTTGATCCTCTACCGGCTGGTGTCGCGGTTGGGTATGCATTTAAGCAAACTTGCCGCAGACCATCAGTGGATCATTCCGACATTTACGGCCTTAACTGAAATCGGGCAGTGGCTGCTGAATGTGGTGGCGATTCTCCTCTTTTTAGGCCTCACCGTCAGCATGGTTAATCGATTGGCCGCAGGGGGGTTCTCCGGCTTGAATCGCTTCATCATTCCCTGCGTGGCGTTGCTCATGCTTCTCACGATCGGTTTTCTCTTTATGCCGCCCACGATGCTAGGAGCCGGCATTTACAACACGGTGGCATTAGTCGCGATCGCGCTCTTGATGACAGAATATCTGTCCTCGCATCAGGAATGGTCACACAGGATCCTGGGCTTTTCTTATCTGTTCGGGATTTCAGGATGGCTGTACTACCAGATCGTCTCAACCTTCTATAGCGTCGCCGGCACGGTGGCTGCTCCGCCGATGGTTTATGAAGCCCATCGCGGAGGCGAAGCGTTGATGGTGTTGGCCAGCATCCTCGTCTTCTGGGCCTACGGACGCGGCGTCTCGTTCCGATCGCGGAACCAAACCCAGCGCCGTCGGGCCATCTGGTTTTGGGGGACCGCAGGTGTGATATTCGTCACAATGTTTTTCCTCGATTATATTCTGAACCGGTTTGATCCCGTGATGGCGAACAACGTGCGCAAAGGTGCGGATGGTATTGGGTGGATCTTCCAGTTTGGTATGGGGTATACATTCTATTTGCCGTTCGCGCTCTATATGGCGGGACTCATCTGCTGGTCTTACACCGTTATCAAGCTTCTGACGATGGGCCGGGTGGCGGGGTATGGTCTGGGTCTCATGTTCATCGCCGGCTACGCGCTGCTCTATTCCAATCTGACGTTAATGGTCGTATTGGGTGTCATGTTGCTCACAATGGATCGTACCCGGCACGAAGCCTCGGAATCTGTTTCAACTTCGAATACGCCCATAATGGGGACGCAGGATTCACTGGTCGGCGGACATGTCTAACGAATAATTTTTGCTATAGCTATAGGATGGGGTTATGAACGAAACGACAACTTCAAATCCAGAACAGGGTGGTGCAGCTGTTGATCCTGGCGATCAACCCTTGAATCCGGACGAAGAAATCGCCGAAATCGAAAAACTTCTGGCGGCTGAGCCGGACGATTTTCAGGCGCGCTGCCGTTTGGGTGAGCTGTACTTCAGCAAGGGACGCCTCGACGACGCATTGGTCGAGGTCAAGAAATCGATCGAAATGGCTGAAGGGCTCCGGGCGGAAATGAACCGCTCGCTGGCTATGTACTATTCGAATCTTGGCACGATCTACGCCACGAAGAACATGTCGGACGAAGCGGAGACCGAATTCAAGCACGCGCTTGACGTCTTCCAATACGATGTCTTGGCACTGTTCAACCTCGGCCGGCTCTGTTCGGACAAAAAAAAGTACATGGATGCCAAAGGATACTACGAGCGCCTGGTCGAGATCACACCGGATGACCCTATCGCCTGGTACAACCTTGCAGGAGTCTACGTGGAACTCGATAATCCTCAGGTCTCCGACTACAACACGATCGACATGGCGATCCAGTGCTATTTGCGAACGCTCGAATTGGATCCCAAGCATTTAGATGCCAGTTTCAAGCTTATGGAGCTGGCGCTAAACCACAAGAAAACCGATTTGGCATTGAAGGTGATGGAAGGCGCCGTCGAGCAGAATCCCGACGAACCGTTGGCCTACTACAACCTCATCAGTCTGTATGACAAGTGCAAGATGTTCGAGCAGGCGGAGCAGGCTAGACAGCGGTTGAAGGAGCGGTTCGCCAAGCGGAGTAAAGACAGTAACGCATCCTGATTCACCCATACGGAGGAACACACCATGTTTGGGAGTCTTGGTTTTACAGAGCTCATCCTAATTCTCTTCATCGTGTTGATCATCTTCGGCGCGGGCAAATTGCCGCAGTTGGGAGAAGGGCTCGGCAAAGCCATCAAGGGCTTCAAGAAGTCCGTCCACGAAGCGGAAGCGATCGAGGCCGAAGCTGACGCACAGCAGCAACCGCAACCGCAGCAGACGGCTCAGTCACAACAGGCCATTCAGGCGGCGCCAGCAC
>NZ_CDLUDY010000184.1:0-9728 GCF_975968855.1 Petrachloros mirabilis | reverse complement strand
TTTTCCAGTCGGTACCGGAATGATCTCGTATTCAGCTTCAACAGTCGCGCGGCTTTTTTCTTGACCCATTTGGACCGCTCCAAAGCCTTCATCAGCAAATCTTTTTCAATCCCGTTGATCAACCCTTCCAAATCTATACCTTCCTCGGGAATATCTGTCGGCAACCCCTGGGTCTGCTGTGGAGCGACCGTCCGGTGTAGCCAGCCGCGAACGTCTGTATCTGTCACAGGAGCACCTGTTGAGAAGGCTACGACTCGCTCAATTAAGTTTTCCAACTCTCGCACATTACCGCGCCATTCATGGTTCAACAACACCTGCATAGCTTCCGGCGTCAGCGTCGGAGCAGTCTTCCCGCTTTCCTCTGCAAACTGCTGAAGAAAATGCATCACCAACAGGGGAATATCACCTGTTCGAAGCCTGAGCGGGGGAAGACGAATGGGAATGACATCCAGTCGATAGTAGAGATCTTCCCGGAACGAGCCGTCAGCCACGGCCTTCTCCAAATTACGGTTCGTCGCAGCGATGATCCGCACATCGACCTTCACATCTTGACTGCCGCCGACTCGACGGAATTCCCGTTCCTGAATCACGCGCAACAGCTTTACCTGAATGGTAGTGGTCGTATCTCCGATTTCGTCGAGAAAAATCGTTCCGCCATTGGCAACCTCGAACAGTCCTGCCTTATTCGCAACAGCGCCCGTGAACGATCCCTTCATATGGCCGAATAGTTCGCTTTCCAGCAAGGTTTCCGGTACAGCGCTGCAATTAACCGCCACGAACGGCATTGAACTTCTTGCACTATTATAGTGGATGGCGCGAGCCACCAATTCCTTTCCCGTTCCGCTTTCTCCACAAATCAATACATTGCTCTTTGAATCGGCGACCTTGCGGACCACATCGAAGACCTTCCGCATTGCATCGCTCTGTCCGACAATCCGCGCGAATGACGATTGGCTCGCCATTTCACGTCTGAGCAACATGTTCTCAGTCGAGAGGCGGCGCTTTTCGAGAGCATTTCTGATGATCAGTTGCACTTCGTCGACCTGAAATGGCTTGGTGAGATAATCGAAGGCTCCATGCTTCATGGCTTCCACCGCTGAATCAGCAGTTCCGAAAGCGGTCACCACCAGCACAACTGTTTCCGGAGAGAAGGACTTCACCGCCTTGAGCACATCCATACCGTCCGCCTTCGGCATCCGGAGATCTGTGATCACCAGATCAAATATCTCCTTATTGACTTGACCGATCGCCTCTTCACCGTCGGCGGCCTCGGTAACGGCATAGCCGGCACGCTTGAGCATGATGCTCATAACTTCTCGAAGGCTCTTTTCGTCGTCAACAACTAGGATCTTTTCCACGGCGTTCTTCCTTCATGCCATAAGCGTACTCCGTCATCCCCGGAGCGAGGCACACACACGACAAACCGGGTTCCACCCTGCATCTGACGTTCAACTTTAATCCAGCCCCCATGAAGATCCACAATTCGGTGCACCGCCGCTAAACCTAAACCGGATCCGTTTTTCTTCGTCGTAAAGAATGGCAAGAAAATTTTGTCCAAGTTTTCCTTGGCGACGCCTTCGCCCGTGTCCTGAAAAGCAATTTCAACTACGTCACCCTTCCGTCCGCCTGCTTCAACAGCTCGAAGTCCGGTCGTGATCATCAACTGCCCGCCTTGAGGCATCGCGTCGAATGCGTTGGTTGCAAGGTTCCAAAAGACCTGGCGCATCTGATCCTGATCAACTTGCGATGGCAAGGGCATCACCGACAACGACGTGACGATTGTAATATTCTTCCTTGTCCGAGCCTCATGTTGTACTAGATCAAGGGTCTCGGCAAGAATTTTGTTTATATCGCGCTCCCCTAAATTCAGAGCCGGTGGCCTCGCGTACTGCAGGAACTCCGTAATGATGGCATCAAGCCGCGTGGCCTCTCTGATCGCGATATCCATCAGGCGTCGATCGATCTCATCACCTACCGCTTCTTTCCTTAACATCTGCATGGCCCCGGCCAACGCCCCCAATGGGTTCCTAATCTCATGGGCCATTCCGGCTGACATCTCGCCGAGATTGGCTAACCATTCTTTCCGTCGCATTTCCTCTTCGAGATCCCTGATTTTGGTTAAGTCCTTGAACACACCGACCAGTCCAGCCTGCTCCCCCTGTTCATGAAGCAGCGAGAGGGTCATGCCAAGGACAAGCCGACTGCCGTTGGCGCTCTTGCACTCCACTTCGAATCTCGTCGCGGCCGGACACGTACCCATCTGCCGGTCATCGGCACATTGGTCAGGATGCCAGTTGAACACCTCCCGCCACGAGCGCCCGATCACGTGATCAAGCATATATCCCGTCACTTCTTGCGCCGCAGGGTTGAAAGTCGTGATCAGCCCTCGTCCATCGGTCGTGAAGACTCCGCTACTGATACTCCGCACTACATTTTCGTGAAAGAGTTGAAGGCGAGTGAGTCCCTGCTCCTTTTCGCGCAGCGTTTGGTCGGCTTGCTGAAGCTGATCCGCCAAAGTTCCGCTGAGCAACCCCACTATCAAGAGTGCCAAGGCATAGACGCCGAATGTTTGAAATGTTTCAGCCGCAGTCAATTGACTATGCTGCAACCATCCCCAGGGTTCGATGAAGCCGTAGAGTTGGACGTTCGTCACAATCCCCAGCAGTATGATGCATCCGCAGGCAGCTAACAGACCGACTCGTCGATGGGGGATAAGGCTGGCGACGGCTACGGTCACGATATACAGCACCACGAAGGGACTTTCGACGCCTCCGGTTCGAGCAACTAACACCGTTTCCAACAAGAAATCGATGGCAATCTGTGCCCAAAAGAAGTTGGATAGCGCATGCGTGGTGGTGAGTTTTCGAAGAACCACTGCCGAGAATATTGAGACAAGATAGGTGAGAATGATCAGGCCGTAGAACGTTTCAACCAGTCCGGCCTTCGTAGCTTCGAAAACGAGAGACAGCCCGAGTACTACAGTGACGATCGTCACCCGTAGCCCCATTAACCAATACAGGCGTTCGCGTATTGCAGTCATGGAGTCAGATAGGAAGAGAACGCATTACAAACGGAGATCGTCTCTCCAATCCCCTTGGAACCATGCGGGAGAAGCAGCTATCTATAGCTCTCTATAGCTCTATAACAATCGCAAATTGCTAGCCAGATTAAGTCGTGAGTAATCGATTCGCGTTTCGCGATATGTGGGATTGAAAATTCCGGTTGTCTCCTCAAGTCAGAATGCAAATTCCGAGATCAACCAATGGCTGAAGCCATCTTGAAGATCGGCAAATACATCGCGATTACGATGAAGCCGATCACAACCCCCAAGAACACCATCATCATCGGTTCAAGCAAAGACGTCAGCGAAGCGACGGCCTGATCCACTTCATCCTCGTAGAAGTCAGCGATTTTTCCCAGCATGGCATCCAGCGCACCGGTGGATTCACCGACCGCAATCATGTGTGTGACCATTTTGGGGAACACCTGACTTTGGGACAGTGGCTCGGCGATCGTCTTGCCTCCACTGATGCTGACGCGAGCATTCAGCAATGTCTCTTCGATGACCTTGTTTCCTGAGGTTTTTGCGCATATCGATAACCCGTCAAGAAGAGGGACGCCGCTGGAGAGCAATGTTCCCAGCGTTCGCGTAAACTTCGCGACCGACGCCTTCCTGATAAGGTCCCCGACAATGGGAGCCTTCAACAACAGTTTGTCGATTGCCATTCTTCCTGACGGCGTCGCGTAATATTTTTTCACGCCAAATACAGCAGCAATGATCATTCCGCCCCCGACATACCAATACGATTGGAACGCATTACTCATATCTATGACGAGCTGAGTCGGGCCTGGCAACCCCATTTTCCCACTGGAGAGCTCATCGAACATTTTGGCGAAGATCGGGATGACCCAAATCATGAGGACGGTAATTACAATAGCCGCCACACCAATGATCGCCGAGGGATAGATCATGGCAGATTTGATCTGTCCTTTGAGCTTCATTGCTTTTTCAATGTGTTTGGCCAAACGAGTCAGGATGGTATCGAGCAAGCCGCCGACTTCTCCCGCATGCACCATGTTGACGTACAATTCATCAAATACTTTCGGGTGTCTCCTTAGGGCATCAGAAAACGTCGATCCGGCTTCAACTTGTCCCTTGACCTCGCTGACGGTTTCGCGCAGCACTTTGTTCTCCGATTGGGTGGACAGGATCTCAAGACACTGTACAAGCGGAAGGCCGGCGTTGATCATCGTCCCGAACTGTCTGGTAAAAACAACGAGATCCTTATCGGTCAGTCCGGACCCAAAGCTGAGATTAATACCTCCCTTTCCAGCCTTCTCTTCCAAGCTTGTAACGACGACATTTTGTTTGCGTAGTTGAGTGACAGCTTCATCTTTACTCTTCGCGGTCAGTTCGCCTTTTTTCACCGCTCCAGATTTCGTGCGCCCGACATACGCAAATGTCCCCATACGTCACTCTTACCTTTCAAAATGGAGCCGAAACGGCCCTGTTTATCCGTGAATTCAGCTTCCAGGCGAGTCTACTGTCGACCCTAAAACCTGTCAAACAAATGCACAATCTGCGCGAAGCAGTCCGGCGACGCTATTTCGGTTGATGCTATCCAGAGGCTGCAGTGGGAAGAACTAAGAGACAGGTGTTCCTGTATTCAAATATCCGCGGTAGAGATAGTGTAACCCAGAGCAAATCGTGAACAAGACCATTCCGATCAGCAAAGGATTCAACAATTCAATGTCTATTTTCCTGGCACTTAAGAATATTGCGAGCAGCACGTAGGAGAGTTGAAGAAAGGTCGTTCCTTTCCCCAATAACGTCGGGGCAATATTAATCGGAGACTCGGTGAGCTGCGCCACGGCAGTCCCCAGCAGCAACATTGCATCCCGACTGACCACCACGATCGTCACCCATGATGGAATCACGTGAATAGCCGAGAGTGTGACGAATCCGGATGTTAAGAGGAGCTTGTCGGCCAAAGGATCCAGAAACGCTCCAAGGCGGGTCCGTTGGTTCGAGGCTCGTGCGATGGTTCCATCCAGAGCATCGGTAACGCCCGCCACGAGAAGGACGATCATCGCCTGATCGAAGCGCCCGTAGACCAACAACCCGATGTAGACGGGAATTAGCAGAATCCTGAGGATGGTCAAACTGTTGGGGATATTCATTAAAGAGGAAACGCCTTAGACGTGTCAGCACACGCTGAAGCGAAATGATAGGAGGGCCAGGCCTTGATGTCAACGCCTTGCAGTCAACCGGAAATCTCCCCTATACTTGCGCACTAGAGTTTTTCGAATCGATTGGTGAAGGAGGTTTCGATGAGTTCGCTCGCTTCGTTGTTCAAGAAAGAAGGCTTGGTAGAAAAGCATCAGCTTGAAGGTGTGGATCCGAGCGATCGTTATTTTAACAGGGCCATCCTTGTAAATCGCACTCCATCCGGCTATGCAGCCAAAGTCATGTACGAAGCACTAACTGTAGAGGGCCATTCTCACCCCACAATCACTGCCGCTGTGAAGGAGTTGACGGAGAAGTTACAGGCATTGGGCTTCAGTCGCCTGAGAACCAGAGCGAATTTTAAAGGTACGAAGTACCTTGCAGAGAAGGAAACCTGGATCGAATATCCCGACCCCTCCTAGTACTTAGTTAATCCTACGCATTCACAAATTGCGGAGCTCTCGATAAACCAGGTCATGGATCACCGGCCTGAATGCTCGAATCTTCTCATTCTTTCGACTTGGATGGACACGATTTGATAATAAGACCATTTCCAGTTCACGCTTAGGATCAATCCATACAGATGTTCCTGTGTACCCCAAATGTCCGAATGATTCTGGCGAGAAGTAACGACCGGATGAAGATGGAGTGGTTGGAGTATCCCATCCTAATGCCCAACTCGATTGCGGCACATCAGCCTGGCGCTTCGCAAACTCCCGAACAAGCGCACCATCAAGGATGGACGGTCGGTTCGTGTAAGCCCTTAACCAAGCACCAGAAATTGCCAGCACGGCCTCAGCCGTGCCAAACAGGCCGGCATGTCCGGCTATGCCACCCATTGCTGCTGCGTTCTCGTCGTGGGCTTCGCCCCGAATGAGACGGCCTCTCCGTTCGTCATATTCCGTCGGCGCAATCATCGAGAGAACGTCGTTAGACTCTGACGACATGGATGCAGCGGGAACAAAGCAGAGAGGATGCGCCTGAAGAGGCTTCGCCACCATCTCAGAAAAATACCTGTCCAAGGAATAGCCAGAGACTCGCTCTATTGCGAGCCCCAGAAGTATAAACCCTAGATCACTGTAAAGACTCCGCTCTCCTCGCTTATAGATAAGCGGCTCGTCTCCAATGAGTTTGAGCATTGCTTGTCGTGCCGAGAAAGGATCGACCAGCCTGAGATCTCCGAGCGCATTTTCCATCCGTTCGTAATGAGGCCGCCATCCGGGGAGTCCAGAAGAATGCGTGAGGAGATCGTGCAGGCTGGCAGAACCGATCGACGTTCCCGCAAGCTCTTCCAAGAGAGTCCCAATCGAAGTGCTGAGCGCAAGCTGACCCTGCTGAACGAGCAGGATGATGGACGTCACCGTTGCCAACGGTTTTGTAAGCGAGGCAAGGTCGTAGATCGTTGATGTGTGAACCGGCTCGCCCGGAGGCTCGATCGAGAGCCGGCCAGCCGATACATGGTAGCGCACCTCTCCGTTGCTGCGCACCGCAAGGACTGCGCCGGGAAACACGCCATCCCAAACGGCTTGATCCATCGCCGCACGAATGGCATCAGATCCTGTCATAGAAGCGATACGCTGGAGCGGATCGCGAAAGTAGCGATCATTGCAGCTTGGTGTCAGGTACGAATCAGATTCGTTCGCGAAATAAGGGGGACATTATCTCCCATCTATAACGCCGGACTCGATTCTCCTTCAAGCTTGTGAGAGGACGTTGCTGCATCATCGTGAAAAGCTTCGTGCTCTTCCACTTCAAGCATCCTCTCAAACGTCCGAAGGCTCGCCCTCAACCGTTCAACCATCAGCATCCGCTGTTTCTGCAATGCCGAAAGGTCTCGCTGCGTGTTCGTCAACTCTACCCTCGCTTGGCGCATCAACTCGCCGGCCTTCAACTCGGCTTCCTTGACAACGAGCTCGGCCTCCCGTTGCGCGCTGCGTTTCACGTCTTCGGCAAGTGATTGAGCTGATACCAGCGTATTTGATAGGGTCGCTTCGGTCCGTTTCAATTCATCCAGTTGCTGTTCGAGCAGAACAATCTTTTCCCGTTGCACCGCGTTGTCCCGATTTAACAACTCGACCGTTCCCGCAAGTTCCTCGAGAAAACGATTGACCTCCTGCTTGTCGTAACCGCGGAACCTGACTTTGAACACCATCTGCTGAATGTCGAGCGGAGTAATTTTCATAGCGTCCCCCTTCAACAGGTCAATTCATCTGACGCGCCAAATCGCCGAGTGTCTTTACCACAGCGATTTGCAGAAAACTGATGATCAGAATGGCGATGATCGGTGAAAGATCGAGCCCCATTCTCCATCCGACAAACCGCCGGATCGGAGCTAATACTGGCTCTGTAACTCTTTCCAAGAACTGCACGATCGGATTCCACGGATCCGGGTTGACCCAGGAGATCAGCGCCCGTGCAATAATCACCCACATATAGAGCCACAACACCGTATCCAGTACTGTAGCCAGACCTTGCAACACGTTCCCCATCACGAACATCAGCGCCCCAACTCCTGCGAGCGTCTTGTCGCCGCTTCGACGGCCCCCATCAGTGTAGCACGGAAGCCGCCCTGTTCAAGGTGATGTAATCCCGCGATCGTCGTACCTCCGGGAGACGCGACGCGATCTTTGAGCTTCGCCGGATGCTCACCGGATTCAAGGACGAGCTTGGCCGCACCTAACACGGTTTGAGCCGCTAACAATTCGGCCGTCTGACGCGGCAAACCCATCTTTACGCCGCCGTCGGCCAACGCTTCGATCGCCTGAAAAACGTAGGCGGGACCGCTTCCGCTCAATCCGGTCACGGCGTCCATCAACCGTTCTTCCACGGAAACGACCCGCCCTACGGCTTCGAAAATCACTCGAGCCGTGTGGCGGTCACCCTCTGATATTCCATCACTGAATGCTAACGCTGTCATTCCCTCTCGCACGAGGGCAGGCGTATTCGGCATGGCGCGGACAATTCGCTTCGCACCTTCTGCCTTTTCGCTGATGGCTCGGATTGTCACTCCGGCTGCAACAGATATGACGAGTGCGTGACAGAGATCAGCACCCACTTCTTCTAAGACCTGCGACATGGATTGTGGCTTAACTGCGAGAACCACTATCTCCGCCCATAAGACTGCCGGACGATTGTCAAGGCTGACACGTATTCCATACTCCGACTTCAACCGGTCACCACGCGCCACGACCGGATCTGTCGCCCACAGGAATTCGGGCTGGCAAACGCCACCTTCTAGCAGACCGCCGATCATGGCCTCCGCCATCTGGCCGCCCCCAAGAAAAGCCATCTTCTTCCCAAGGCCTTCAGCCATGCCGGTCTGCAAAAATGGCGGTGCCGACTCGAACGAATGTGGCACCTTCTTCTATGGCAATCTGGTAATCGCTCGACATCCCCATGGACAGCTCATCCATTGATATTCCCGGAATACCACAATTCGCCAAATCCTCAGCCAATTCTCGAATACGACGGAAATACGGCCTGGCATCCTCTGCATCGCTCACTTGTGGCGGGATCGTCATCAACCCCTTGACCCGGACATGCCTTAAGGCACCGAATTCCGGCAACAGGCGTTCGAGCACATCGGTATGAAAGCCCGCCTTGGTAGACTCGCTTCCGATGTTTACTTCCAACAAGATGTCCTGACACAGCCCGGCATTTCCGGCTCGCCGATCGATTTCTTGCGCCAACTCGAGGCTGTCGACTGAGTGGATCAACTCAAACGCACCGACAACAGAGCGAACTTTTCGTCGCTGCAACTGGCCGATGAAATGCCATCTGAGCGGCGTTCCCTTCAGAGCCTCGATCTTTGGCAGAGCCTCTTGCAATCGATTCTCACCCGCAATCGTCAAACCAGCCGAAATAGCTTCACGAATTCGCTCTACTGAGACTGTCTTGGTCGCCGCCACCAGCCGAACTGTTCCAACTTCACGACCGCAACGTTGTGTCACATGGTCGATCTGCTTGAGGATGTGTGCGAGGCGATTCCCGATTGAGTCACCCTGAGACGCATCCATAAGAAAGACAACGAGCAGATCGATCGAACCGGCCCGGTCATTCTACCGAAACCGTTGCAGAAAGGGCTACTGCCGTGCCGTGAGTGAAATGCCGCTCAACATCGTTCCGTTCACCCGTCCCTCCCGCCGATAGGAGTAAAACAACTCCTCATGACAGATCGTGCAGAGGTTCACCGATGACACCTGGTCCTGGCGCAAACCACAATCCCGGATTTGTCGGCGGACTAATGCTTTGAGATCCAACTTCGCCTTTGCGCCGCGATCTTCTTGCAAGAGTGACTGCCACTCCGGAACCACATTGCGTAAAGGCAGCAACACTGTTTCATCAACTTCGTAGCAACAGGCTCCTGCGCTCGGCCCAATGCTGATCCGCAAGTCATCTTTCGTCATGTTGAAACGCGACCGCATCAATTCGATAGTTTGTGGAACAATGCCAGCCAATGCTCCGCGCCATCCTGCGTGTATGGCCGCTACTGCTTTTCGAC
>NZ_CDLUDY010000183.1:0-2574 GCF_975968855.1 Petrachloros mirabilis | reverse complement strand
GACCTGATATGAGAATCGTCTGGGTTCTTGGGCTGAAAGCGTTTTAGGAATTGACCACAGGGTTGTGCTCGCCACCGCGGACACGATGCTAATCCCCATTATCCACATACGCCACTGCGTGCCGATCATCCCGTCACCTCCTTGCTCTGAAGTTAGCGAATCCGTCTTACCGTGTTTTGACAGAAAAAAAATGCGCTGAGTGCTGCTGTCGGTTGAACGATCCAACCGGCAGCAGTGCGGCGATATGGATGCGACCTACCTCCCTCCTCCCGACGACATCATCGCTTGGTGATCAGTCGCGAGCGCATCGGCTCCAATCACCGCCTGCTGATGTAGGTCTGCCAGGGCCCGGCAAGTGCGCCGCGTGCTGGGCCGGTTCGAGTTTGCCGTGCGGCTCACGATTCTGTTCATAATACCGTGCTGCATCGGCCTCCTTTTTATAATACGAGACCAAACCCGCATGGTCGTGTCAATCCATCAATTCCTGGAGTTGCCCTCCCGCACAGCCCATTAATGTGACTATGGCAATTGCCAAAAACCAGGGAACCGTTCTCCTAAGCTTCATGATGTTCCTCCGATTGTTTTGGTGCGTTGCACATTCGTTCCGACTGCCTTGGCTGAACCCGGTTAGCTATGCGCCTCCCTTCCTTCTCCTTCCGCTTTCTCTCTGGCCTGGCGGACAGTGACATCCGTCCGCCACCGCCACATGACATAGACAGCCGGGATGACAATAAGTGTCAGCAGCATCGCGGTAAAGACGCCACCAACCATCGGCGCGGCGATTCGCTTCATCACATCTGCTCCGGTGCCCGTGGCGATCATCACCGGCATCAGCCCGAGTATATTGGAGAGCGACGTCATGGTAACAGGCCGGATTCGTTCCAGTGCCCCTTGTTGGACGGTCTCATACAGATCGGAGAGCGTCCGTAGCGTGCCGGCCTTTTGTCGTCTGGCACAGGCTTCATCGAGATAGGCGAGCATGACCGCGCTGGTTTCGGCCCCGACGCCGGCCAGTGCAATCAGTCCGACCCACACCGCAATACTCATGTTGTACTCGAGGAGACTCAGCGACCAGATCCCTCCAACCATGGAGAGTGGGACTCCGAGCATGACCATGAGGGTTTCTGCCACCGATTGGAAGGTGAAGTAGTACAAGACAAAAATGATGCCGAGGGTAAGCGGAATAAAGATGGTAAGCCGCTCTCGGACCCGTTGCATAAACTCATACTGGCCTGACCAGGCAATCGTGTAGCCCGGAGGCAGTGAAACCTTCTCTTGCACTACCTGCTTCAGTTCATCGACATACCCTCCGACGTCCCGCCCGCCCATATCGACGAACACATAGCCTGTGAGCATTCCGTCCTCGTCGCGGATCATGGGCGGTCCTTGCATGAATCGGAGTGTGGCCAGCTGCGCGATGGGTACCTGAACACCGGTCGGGGTTGAAACGAGGACACGTCGCAGCTTGTCGGGATCGTCGCGCAACTCACGGAGATACCGGACGTTGATGGGATAGCGTTCACGTCCTTCGATCGTCATATCAATGTTTTCGCCACCAATCGCTGTTTCGATGATCCTGCCGACATCCATGACGGTGAGACCGTAACGGGCAATTTCTTCGCGATTGATATCAAAATCCAAAAAATATCCGCCGGAAACCCGTTCTGCGTACACGCTCCTCGTTCCTGGAACATCCTGCAAGGACATCTCCAAATGTTTCCCGATCTGTTCAATCTGCTTCAGATCCGGTCCGAAGATCTTGATTCCCACTGGTGTACGGACGCCGGTCGTCAACATGTCGGTTCTGGCCTTGATAGGCATCGTCCAGGCATTGGTGACGCCAGGGAATTGGAGAGCCCGGTCCATCTCGTCGATTAACCCCTCGTAACTCACACCAGGCCGCCATTGTTCCTTGGGTTTCAATGCGATCACCGTCTCGATCATGCTGAAGGGAGCAGGATCGGTTGAGGTATCAGCACGACCCGCTTTCCCGAACACTTGCTCGACTTCGGGGAACGATTTCAATTTACGGTCCATCTGCTGCAGCAACTTGGACGCCTCTGTGACGGAAATTCCTGGCAGCGTGGTCGGCATATACAGGATCGTGCCTTCGTAAAGAGGAGGCATGAATTCAGCCCCCATCCGTTGAAACGCAGGTATGATCGTGATAGTCAAGCCGATAGCGAGCACCACGACGGCCAGTCGATAGCGCAGCGCCAGTCGCAGGACCGGCGCATATAGCCGTTTCAACAGCTGACTGACAGGGTGAACCTGTTCTGTGATGATCCGGCCGCGAACGAGCAAAGCGAGCAGCGCCGGGATCAGTGTGATCGCCAGCAGTGCGCTTGATGCGATGGCGAGATTTTTCGTCCAGGCGAGCGGCTTAAAGAGACGGCCTTCTTGTTCCTCAAGTGTGAATACCGGCATGAATGCAATGGCGATGACCAGGAGCGAGGCAAAGATCGCCGGCCCGACTTCTTTGGCGGAATCAATCAGCACTTGGGTCCGCTCTCCCACGCGGCCCTTTCGTTCCCACTCCTCCAGCCGGCGATGTGCGTTATCCACCATCACTAT
>NZ_CDLUDY010000182.1:0-2058 GCF_975968855.1 Petrachloros mirabilis | reverse complement strand
GTATATCGTGGAGATTCCCATCCAGTCCATTCCGCGGCGCCATGACAGCCCCGAACGGGAAGAGCTCGACTTGTTCCCTTTCCAGCCCTCGGATGCCAAGTACAGACCCTTGCCCGCGCATCCGTTATCGGATGCGGTGATTGGATCGCAACTGCGGGAAGAGCCAGGGGTCATCTTGGCGGACATGCACGTGGGCTCCGATGGCATGATCACGTTAACTATCCTTCAGAACGACGTGCTGCGCACGTCTACGATTGATTTCAACGACCGAACGAGAGAATGGGAAGAGGAGTCGGCGTTCCCCTTCGAGCAACGGTTGCGCGGCTTGGTAGTCGTCAGAGGCAGCGAAGGGGCGACGGTCTTTTCAGCGGATGGACCGGCGTATCGGGTATCCGACAAGAGCGTGGAAGCTCTTAGGCAAACAAAACGACGGCCCTCGGAAAGCAGGCCACCACCGGCGGCCGATGATTCAACCGTCATCGTGGTCGACAAGCGAACGGCGGCCGTTGAGTGTCTGCGGTTCGCAATGCATGAGGGGGCGGCGCACTTCTGCCCCGATTACCGGGAGGAAAAGGCCTCCGATCGGCAGATCGCGGCTGCGCTGGAGGGGGCGTTTGCGGCGCAGCCGAACAAACCAAACAACTCCTTGCGCGTCAGACATGAGAGGGGGCCGTAATGTTGGCATGGCGACCAATCCACGCCTAGATCGTCTTCACGCTCGGTCCATGCGGGATATGTCGATTGGATCAGTGAAGTACCTGGACTCGAGGATGAGGCGGAAGAGAAATGAAGACAATTTGTGCAGCGCTTGCCATCGCATCCGTAGTCCTCGTCGCCGGTGCCGCAGATGCACCATTGATGCCCGATGGCGTCAACCAGATCCTTGGCCGCATCACGCCCGACATGGCCGAGACCAAAGTCGAGGCGATCGTGAAGAAGTACTACCCCGATGCCAAGCGAACGCTGGGGTCTTGGTCGGGACAAACCGGATATGTTGAATTCAAGCTGACCAAGCGATACTCCATTTCAGTCGCTGAGTACAACGATCCGAAGGATTTCGAGTCCCGGTTTGTCCATGCGGACATGATTCTGTATGTGTACGATTGGGAGGTGAAGCGAAGAATCAACATCTCGTTTCACAACTGGAATGAAGATAAGAAGGATGGAGGCAAGACCTCCGAACAACCACCTGAACGCAACAAGTGAAAGCCGCGCCGAAGCGCGGCTTTCACCTGCGCGTTAGGTGAAGCATTAGCCGCTGATGAAAGGAATATGGTGTTTTTCGATGACGGTAGAGTGCAATGAATATCTCGCGACCTGGTAATCATGACAGCGGGCCCTCGCTCGGTCTGCTCGCGATTGTGGCATTGCTTGTGGTTTACCCGTGTCCCAGTGGAGCAGAGCCTGCAGAGAGTGGCGCACCGACAAGCTTGCAAATAGTCGCCCAAATTGAAGGTAAGGACGAGCTGCATATTTCGCATCGCTGGGCCGGTTGGGTCAATCTCGCATCTGGATCCCCGCAGAAGGTGGAAATCAACGGGCGGGCATGGAACCCGAAAGCGTTGCCGGAATGGCAGGCTGGTCGAACCTTGCCACTGCTTCGCGGAGACATTGATCTGGCCGGTGCGATGCTCAAGAAGCTCCGCGGACGCGGCCAAGTCGACCTCGGGTACGACGCCAGAGGGCTGGTCGTTACATTCAATGATGGTCGGCGAGGTGGAGCCGATGTTTACGAAGTCCTGATCGAATTCGCGGACGTCGTCTGTGAACAGTCGGCGCGTTCTCTTCAAACCGGCATAGGCAAACCGGACTCCGTCGAGATATCCATCGGCGGCCACATCGACGGAGGCAACGGAGTCCGAATCAGTCCGGATAAGGCGGAATGGCTTAATTATGACCGTCGGTGCCCGGAGTCAGTGACGATCAACGGCCGGACCTGGAATCCGAAGGAAGAACCGGTGCTGTCGACGCCGGACGAGCCGTTCTATCCGCGCGGAATCGACGTCGCCAACGCCCGGTTGATCGAACGGAAGGGGCGTGGAGCCGTTCAGATCGATC
>NZ_CDLUDY010000181.1:0-2792 GCF_975968855.1 Petrachloros mirabilis | reverse complement strand
CTCGCGGGCGGTATTCACCCAATCGGTGAAGTTGTCCGGGGCGACCTTTCTCCGGGAAAGCTATTTCGTGCAGGGGAGATTCCTGCGCGGCGTAGTTGCTGAGAAGACTGTTTTTGGCCCACACACGCGATTTCATCTGTCGCAGTTTGAAGAGCCGGCCGTGTTTTCACAATCGCGGTTTAACGGGTTAGCGGAGTTCCTTGAGGTGACGTTCGCCGGGAAGGTTGATTTCTCCCGCAGTTCGTTCGAGTCGGGTACGGGATTTTCCGGGGGTCAGTTTCAGGGGGCGTCTGATTTTTCAGAGAGCCTGTTCGAAGGCGATGCGTTTTTTACATTCACGCGGTTCGACGGGGAGGCTGATTTCCGTCGCGCGACGTTTCGGGCGACTGCGGATTTCGACAATGCCCAGTTCAATGCAGGGGAACAATTCTCGGGGGTCACATACAAGAAGGGGGCTCAGTTTGCCGGAGCCAAACGGTCTGCCCCTTCAGCTCAGGTGACGGGAGAAGGCAATCCCGAAGTCCAATACGTCATAACGCTTGCCTTACTGCTGTTGAGCGCCATGCTGATCGCCTATCTTGTGAAGTCGCGGTAGACGTATCCCTATCCATGGACCACAATACATGGGGTGGCTCTTGCTAGGAGCTTACTAAAGCTGGTATAAGGCCGTTTGTGGACGACCAACTCGATACAGCTCAACAAACCGAGCTGCCCTACCAGGTCCGGATCGAAAATTTCGAAGGGCCTCTCGACCTGTTGTTGCATCTCATCAAGAAGAACGAGATCAACATCTACGATATTCCCATCGCGATGATCGCCCGGCAGTACCTGGACTATATCGAAGCAATGAACGAGTTGAATCTAACCGTCGCGGGTGAGTTTTTGGTGATGGCGGCGACTTTGCTCCAGATCAAATCAAAGATGTTGCTTCCTGTGGAAGAAACGGAAGAGGACGAGGATATAGGGGCGGATCCGCGAGAGGAGTTGGTCAGGCGACTGCTCGAATACAAGAAGTTCAAAGAGGCGGCCCGCCAACTAGACACGCAGGAACGTTTGTGGCGTGAAGTGTACAGACGGACGCCCGCTCCTCTTGAGGAGACGGAAACCGACGATCAACTGCTCGAGAGCGTAGGCTTGTTTGACCTGGTCGACGCGCTGCAAGGCATTCTCAACCGGAATCCGGGGAAGAAGCTGTTGGAGATCATCCCGGACAACCTCACGGTTCGCGACCGCATGAATGTGATTTTGGAGGCGTTGGAAGGGCAGGAATCCGTCAGTTTCGACTCCTTGTTCGAGGAGTCCTGTCACAGGCTCGTGATCATTGTGACATTTCTCGCCTTGTTGGAGCTTATCCGTCTTAAGACGGCCCGCGTATTCCAGGCGGAAAATTTCGGACCGATTCTGGTTTCGCGCGCGTTTTCATTGGTGCCGGATCCTGCGGAATTGGATGACTCGGAATGGAGGTAGCGATGGAATCAACGGAAGTACGGAAAGCCGTTGACAGGGAACAGGCAGAAATACCGGAGCAGGTATGGCTGACTGGAGAGTCGAGTATGAACGCAGGGCAGGAGAAAACCGGTGAAGAAGAGCCTGCGCAGTCAGATCCGCTAGGGGGGCGTGAGCTTTCCGCGATCATTGAAGCGGTACTGTTCGTATCCGGAGAGGCGTTGTCGGTTGCGAGGTTAGCCTCGGTCATCGGGACTGTTTCAAAAGCAGAGGTGGATGTCGCACTCAAGGCGCTGCAAGAGCAATTAGCTCACGATAGCCGAGGAATTCAATTGGTGAAAGTGGCTGGTGGCTATCGTCTGGTGACGAAGCCTGACTACGCGCCCTGGTTGAAAAGGCTCGATAAGGCCAAAGCTGCGCAAAAACTTTCTAGGTCTGCGCTTGAGTCGCTTGCCATCATCGCCTACAAGCAACCGTTGGTTCGTGCCGAGATCGAAGAAATCCGAGGAGTGGAAACGTCCGGAGTGCTTCGGACGCTGTTGGAGCGCAAGCTCGTTCGTATCGTGGGCCGCAAGGAGGTGCCTGGGCGGCCGATCATGTATGGGACGACCAAGTTTTTCCTCGAACATTTCGGACTGGAGGACCTCGGTCAGCTCCCCCCGCTTCGAGAGTTCAAAGAACTTGGGGAGGCGGAGCAAGCGCATCTTCCGATCGAAGACACGTCTCCCATCGGGGAAACTAATAGCGATGAAGCAGACGGGACGGATGACCCGCCATCGGGCACAGAAGATGAGAAGGGAATCCTCGTCGGGCGAGGGGTTCAAGAGGAAGCACAGCTTGATGAGCCGATATTTGGAAGAATCGGTTGAGTCGGTGTAGTCGATCTCGCGTAACTCCCGCTAAATAGCTGGTGTATTCAGCCTGGGCAGTGCAAGGGCCTCTCCTTCTGTTCTCTCCAGTGTCCCCAAATGATTGACTTCCCGTCTGGTCATGCGTCTGTGTCTCATAAAGTGCCCCGTTGACTCCTTTCTTACCGCTTTGTTAGACTCGCCAATCCGGTATAAGTCGTTGAAAGAAGCAAGATTCTTGCTTGTAACCCGCTCACGCAACACGAGGCACCACCTATGATCAAAGCATGGCTGATGGATGAGATGTTTCGGTTCGAACGTGCTCGCTTGATGGTCGAAGGCACCCAAGGCGAGTGGGGTGCCGGCGATTCGATTGCCGAGGAGGAAGAACTCCCGCCAGCTCCCACCAATGTCGCAGCAAAGTGTGGCAACGGACGGATCATCATCACATGGGATTCTGTACCGGACGCGATGTACTACAATCTTTATTTCCAAACG
>NZ_CDLUDY010000180.1:0-4239 GCF_975968855.1 Petrachloros mirabilis | reverse complement strand
CCCCCGAACTTCTCGATGATCGTCAGCAGAATTTTCCGATCCATCTCGTCGAATCCCGCTGAATCCACGCCAAGCCACGCAAGCGCCTCTTCAGCAACGGATTGCGTGATACGGCCTTCAGCTTTCACCTGCGCGTAATCGCGGACCCTCTTTACCAGTCGATTGACGATGCGAGGGGTTCCTCGGGCGCGACGAGCGATCTCTTCCGCTCCAGCCGGTTCGATGGGAATTTCCAGCAGCCCGGCGGACCGCGTCACAATGACCTGCAGTTCGGCGGGTGAATAGAATTCCAAACGGTGCACGAGGCCGAATCGATCGCGCAGCGGCGAGGTCAGGGCGCCCGCTTTGGTCGTCGCGCCCACGAGGGTGAAGCGGGGCAAATCGAGTTTGACTGTTCTAGCCGCAGGCCCCTGGCCCACGACGAGGTCCAGCTGGTAATCCTCCATCGCCGGATAGAGCGCCTCTTCGACCGACGCGGGCAGGCGATGGATTTCGTCGATGAATAGCACGTCATGTTCTTCGAGGTTCGTTAAGATGGACGCGAGGTCCCCGGCATGCGCCAAGACGAGGCCTGATGTCGCGCGCAATGTCCCGCCCATTTCGCGTGCGATGATATGGGCGATCGTCGTTTTGCCCAGGCCAGGAGGGCCGTAGAAGATTGTGTGATCGAGGGTTTCCCCACGCTGTTTCGCGGCTTCGATGCAGATCCGCAGCGACTCCTTCATCCTCACCTGGCCAATATAGTCGTCGAGTGTCTGCGGGCGCAGTGCCTGCTCGATAGTCCGCTCGTCGTCGGTGAGTTGTGCGTTGACGATTCGATTGCTCATTTGGTGTTCCTATCGAGCTCGGCCTATTTCTCGTCAGCCGGGGGAATGTACCTCGGCGGAGAAGGCAAGGCTCCTTGCCCCGGAGTCGGCGTGCTCCCGCAATCGGGCGGACAGGTCTTTCCTCCTTGACTCGGATCCGGGAGGTTCAACTCCATCGTTTCTAATTGGCATTGCGAGAGCCGGCCTCCCTCCTGATTCCCGCAACGGGCCGGGACGGAGGAACTCCCGATCTCGCGATAGCCTTCGGGGCAGGAGCCGCAGACTGCCAACAGATTCGCCCCTAACGGCACACATTGGACCAACGTCGGATCTCCGTCTTTGCAGATGCCCGGCGCCTCAGTCACCCCGGTCGTGGCATAGCCTTCCGGACATTTGCCGCAGGTCTTGCCAATGCTTTTGGGTCCCGCTGGGGCCTCTTCGGCCACGCTCACGATAGGCGTAAGGACGATCGTCGCCGTCAGCACAGCACACAGGGAAACGGACCGCCGAGCGTTCACTATCATTAGCTACCCCCTCGCGAGTTGTTTCAATGATTCGCGTATCAGTTCTTGAAGAGTCACGGATCCCGGCTTGGCCTGTACGACCCGTTTCAAGGCTTCTTTGGCATCTTGCGCACGATACCCTAAATTCGTAAGCGCGGATAGTGCATCGTCTACTGTCGCCTCCTGCCCGCCGGATTTTGTCTCGGTCACATGGCTCGAGCCCGGGTGGAGCCTGATGACCTTTTCTTTCAACTCAAGGACGATTCGACCGGCGGTTTTCTTCCCGATGCCGGGAACCGATTCCAATTTCTCGACATCCCCGGACTGTACGGCGGACACCAAATCGAGCACGGGAAGGGCGGAGAGGATACCCAAGGCGGATTTTGGTCCGATACCGGAAACCGCCGTCAGGAGGAGAAAGGCGTCCTTTTCCTGGCGCGTGAGAAAACCAAAGAGCTGGATGGCATCTTCGCGGACATGGGTGTGAATGCTGAGCGTGGTGAGTTCGTCGATGTTGGGGAGACTGTAATAGGTACTGAGAGGAATAAAGACTTCGTATCCGACCCCTTGAACATCAAGAGCCAGATGAGTCGGCGCCTTGAAGGCCAATCGGCCTGTCAGTAGGGCGATCATGCGTCGGTTGTGCGAGGCTCCAGGCTTGAGGCGGAAGAGATCTCGTCTTATCCGGCCGCAGCCGCGGCCACTTTCTCCATTACGTCGTCTGGAATATCGAAATTGGCGTGCACCTTCTGGACATCGTCGTGCTCGTCCAGAATTTCCATGAGCTTGAGCATTTGCTCCGCTGCCTTTTCGTCCAATCGGATCGTGTTTTGGGGCAGAAACGTAAGTTCCGCAAGGGTCGTGGTGATATTCGCATCGGCAAGCGCTTTTTTGACCGCTTCAAAATCTTGAGGGTTGGTGACCACTTCAAAGTCCTTGTCGTTCACCTTCACATCCTCCGCACCCGCTTCGAGAGCGAGCGACAGCAGATCGTCCTCCTCGACCGCTCCCTTATCAATCGTCAGAAGGCCCTTCTTTTGGAATTGCCAGGCCACGGCGCCGGCTTCAGCCATGTTGCCGTTGTTTTTGGTGAAGAGGCTACGTATTTCAGCCACGGTTCTATTGCGGTTGTCGCTCGTAATTTCCAACAGGAGAGCCGTCCCCCCTGGCCCGTATCCTTCCAAGGTAAATTCTTCATACGACACACCGGGCAGCTCGCCCGTCCCGCGCTGAATCGCCTTCTTCATCGTGTCGCCGGGCATGTTGGCTTCCTTGGCCTTGGCGATTGCCAACCGCAAGCGGGGATTCCCATCAGGGTCGCCGCCGGAACGGGCAGCAATCGTCAATTCCCGGATAATTCTCGTGAAAATTTTGCCGCGTTTGGCATCCTGGGCCGATTTATGTCGCTTGATCGTCGCCCAGTGACTATGTCCACCCATTGGTTACCCCTCTATACACCCGCCGACCTGGCAAAGGCCGGCCTGAATACCAACTTCCAAGCTCATCGCATGGAGTTTGTACTCGTAGCATAGGGTTTGGAAGGGTGTCAATTACGGATGGCCGGCCCCTTCGGAGAAGACCCTACTCCGAATAGACGAGCAATTGCCCGCCGATCAAGAGGAGTAATCCGACCCAGACAAGTTCCGCCCTTGACGCCTTATTGGCTGTCTGGGAGTTGGAAAAACCGGCCCAGAGCTTCGAGGAGCCGGCCGTGATGGCGAGTACGCCCATGATGGTATGGTGCAGAGTGATCCTATCAGCCGCAGGATGGACTCCGTGTGAGTGGTCAAAAAGCATAAGCCCTCCGACGATCGCCATCAGCGGAAGTGGTGTCGCCCATGCCCAATTGCCTATCCGGCCGAGTCTTCTGAAGAGTTCGATGCTGCCGACCGCCAGGGCCAGGAGACCATATATCTTGTGTTGGACGATTTCGTGGTCCTGTCCGAAGAATGTTTCTGAAAACCCGAGTGACCCGATCGGCCAAGCTTCATGGTCGCTCCAGACCATGAGAAACACTCCCGTGAAGATCATGGCGGCAGGCAAGAGGAATCTAGCCCATACGATTGAGGGAAGGCGAAGGGCATAACTCAACTCTGCTAAGCCCATCAGTATGACAAACCAACCCGCAATATGGTGATTCCGTTCCGAATAGGCAATGCCTTCTTCCGAGCCTTCCCACCCGGATGATGCCGCTTCATGGTCGCCATGATGGTGACTTTGGGAGGGCGCCGCGAGGCTAGCCACCTGCTCATCACGTTCATGTGATAATTGGGCGTGAACGAGTGATGGTAAACCAGTCGTTAACAAAACGATGAGTCCTGTTACAAAGACCCAGCGGCAGAGATCAATGTTTACATTTCTCATGGCAGTCTCTTAGGAATTGAAAGGCCCATTCGAAAAGTCGAATGGGCCTTTGATTCCTATGGAGTTGTTGTTCGTTCGCTACATGAACTTCATAAACTTGTCTTTGGCATCGTCCATGACCTGAGCGGTAATGGTTGCGACGCCGCGTTCCTTGGCCAGGCGCTCGATTTCCTTGCGAGCCATGGGACGGATGAAGTCGGGAATGTTATCGAGCCGCTGCTCGGCTTCGCGGGTCCACGCGATGCCGTTGGGAGAATCGTTCTTCGAGTCATCCATGACCTGCAACGTGATCGTCTTGTATCCCTGCTTCCGCGCATATGCTTCGACACTGCTCTGTACCATCGGCTTGACAAAGGCAGGAAGCCGGTCCAGCTTTTCCTTCGCATCGGGAGACCAGGTAAACTCCGAGTCCGCCGTGCCGCCGTTGGCTGGTTTCCCGCCCGAAGTGAGCCCCATCTCTGCCACCATCGCTGAAAAAGGACACCCGCTGCTGGGCTTGTCACCGCTCTTGGCGGACGATGAAGCAGCCGTAGCCGGTTGTCCCCCTTGAATCTTCTCGTTCAAAT
>NZ_CDLUDY010000179.1:0-4082 GCF_975968855.1 Petrachloros mirabilis | reverse complement strand
CTGGTGCCCCACTATCGTGATGTCCCCCTCTCTCTGCTTCCCTACTGCCAAGCCTGCGAGGGGCTACTTCGCCCTCACGTCGTATGGTTTGGAGAGTCCCTGGACCAACAAATTCTCAACGCAAGTTTCGATGCCGCCGAGTCCAGCGACGTGATACTCATCGTGGGAACATCAGGCCTCGTCTATCCCGCTGCGATGCTGATGCCCGCAGCGAAATCCAACGGAGCCTTCGTCATAGAAGTCAATCTGGATCCCACCCCTTACTCCTCCGGCGCCGATCTCTCCTTCCAAGGTCGTGCCAGCGAATTCATTCCCTTGTTGCTCTAACAGGAAACCGACTGCAGTCAAGGTTCTTGCGCATCATTCTCCCCCCTGCTATAGAGTGGCAAGAAAGGATCCATCGCGAACATGGAACGACTTCGTATTGCATCGCTTCAATATTTCGTCAGACCGGTACAGACCTTCGAGCAATTTCGAGATCAGGTACAGGCGCTTGTCGAAACAGCCGCCGATTACAAGGCCCAGCTTTTAGTGTTCCCAGAGTACTTCACAATCCAGCTCCTTACGCTGGGCAATGTAAAACGACCGATTCAAGAACAGGTAAGGGATTTAGCACAGCAAGCGGACCGGTTCCGAACCTTGATGGGAGACCTTGCCAAGCAGCACGGCCTTTACATCGTTGCCGGAACGATCCCGGTTATGGAAAGCGGGTCGGATCGTGTCTATAACGAGTGCTGTTTCTTTTCCCCGAGCGGAAGATACGGTGTGCAGGGGAAGCTCCACATGACACGCTTCGAAAAGGAGGAATGGAAAGTCTCTCCGCGCGAGAAATTCCGCGTCTTCGACACGACGTTCGGACGCATCGCCGTCACAATCTGTTACGACGTCGAGTTTCCGGAAATTGCGAGAGCGGCCGGGCGCGAGGGGGCCCATATCCTGGTCGTTCCAAGTTGCACCGATGAACGGCAGGGATTCCTCCGGGTGCGATACTGCGCGCAGGCGCGTGCCGTCGAAAATCAGATGTACGTGGTGCAGGCCTCGACCGTCGGTTCGCTTCCGATGGTTCCGGCAGTCAGCCTCAACTACGGCCAAGCGTCGATTTTGACTCCAAGCGACTTTGCATTTTCGCGGGACGGAATTCTTGCGGAAGGCATTCCCAACCAGGAGAGCATGGTGATCGGCGACGTGAATTTGACCACGATCCTCCAAGGGCGATCACACGGAACAGTCCTGCCGTTGCTCGACAGCCACAACAGCTCGGATATCGTCAAAAACACGGAAATCGTCTCTCTATGAAGAAACCGCCACCCGATGTCATCGTCCGCAATACAAGACCCGACGATTTTCCCGCCATCATTGAACTGTCGAAAGCTGTCTACTCTTTCCCACCTTACTGGACCGAAAAGCAATTGGGCTCTCACCTCGAAATCTTTCCTGAAGGACAATTCGTCGCCATCGACCCGACATCGGGAACACTCGTCGGTATGGCGGCAAGCCTGATCATCAGATGGGACGATTACGACTTAAACGGGTCCTGGAAAGACTTTACCGACCATGGCATGTTTACCAACCATGATCCGATTCACGGTCGAACGCTTTATGGCGGGGAGATCATGGTTTCACCGGCCGTCCAACGACGCGGAGTCGGCTCAGCCATCTATGCCACCAGGCGTCGGCTAGTGGAGGAGTTGAAACTTCCTCGGTTACGGGCGGGCGCTAGATTGCGGGGATACTATCGGTATGCAGACCACATGAGCCCGGAAGAGTATACGATCAAGGTCGTACGGGGCGAAATCTCGGGAATGACATTAGCCTTTCAACTCAAACACGGATTTCGTGTGCTCGCGGTGGTCTCGGATTATCTGCCGGGTGATCCGGAAAGCCTTGGCCATGTGGCCGTTATCGAATGGATCAACGAACAGGCGGCAACTCCTTCGGATTACGGTCCTCGCGATTCGAAGTTTGATCCCCCTTTGGCTCATCAATAATAAGGTAACCGGTTCAGCCGCGATTCGCTGATTCCATCCCCGTCATGTCGTTACTCCTTGGCTTGCAATAACGCCGGCAACTCTGACAATGAAGCGATCTGCATCACTCCACGGGGAAGCGGCTGAATCCCGCGTGAGGTACGATCGAGGAGAACCGCCCGCAGCCCCGCCTTCGTTGCACCTTCCACGTCGTCCCGCACGCTGTCTCCGACATGCAACGCCTCATCTGGATCGACGGCATGTTTCTCCAGAGCAACCTGAAAGATCTTCGGCGAAGGTTTCGCGGCCTGGGCCAGGCTCGAGATCGTCACCGTGTCGAACAGGTCCGAGAGTCCCAGCCCGCGCATGACGGTAAACAGACGTGAGTCAAAGTTGGAGATAATCCCCAATTCAATCCCTTGTTCCCGCAGAGCGGAGAGGCTCGACGCTGTGTCAGGAAAGAGCTTCCAGACTTCGGGATCTTCGAAGACGGAAAAGACCCGTTCAAAAAATTCATCGAAGCGGTCGAACATCCCAACGCGATAGAAGACGTTGTGGACGACGTCAAACCACCAGAGCCGTTCACTCTGTTTGATGTACGCCGGTTCCGTTGCCGCAAAGACCGGAGGCGGTGCATCCAAGAAGGCCCGGCGGAACGCCTGCCTGATTGCCCCCAATGAATCCGGCGTCTTCTGGAAGCCAAACTGCACGGCGTGCTGCAGATAAATCTCCGCGACTGATCCATTGACGTGAAAGAGGGTATCGGCGGCATCGAAAAACACGACTCGAATAGGTTGACTCATATGATCCTTGTTTCACCTGCACCGATGTTTGGAACCGTGGAGAACTACTCAAGCTAAGTCACGCATCTACAAGCCATTTTCTTGACAAAGGGTACCCCCCTTGATAGCTTCGAACCAGCTTTATAATAAGGGAGATTTTCTCGTGGCTTCTACTATTTTTGTCATCGATAGCAGCCCCGCCGTCCGACGCATGGTCGAGCAGATTTCCACACCCGAAGGCTACGATGTCGTCGGCTTTCAGGACGGCCCGGCCGCTCTTGATGCGGCCCGCAAGGTGAGCCCCGATCTGATTATTACCGACTACCACCTCCATAACATGACCTTCTCAGGCTTCTGCAAAGAAGTCTCTAAACTGGATAACCTCGCCGACACCTATATTGTCGCCCTGACCGGTGCAACCGACAAACTCGATGAATCACATCTGAAATCCCTCGGAGTCAAAGCGCTGTTGAAGAAACCGTTTCAATCAGAGACCCTCCTGGACCTTCTTAAGAACCTTGATCATGTCGCTGCAACAGCGAAAAGCCGCAAGAAAAAGACACGGTCGTGGCCTCCAACATCGAGCGCAACTGATTCAGAAGATGACGAAGTGATAAACGAAATGACGGGCGAGGGGCAGGACGGAGAAGATCTGAAAATCACGATCCCGTATCCAGTGCAGACGCCCCCTCCCGTCAAGAAAGAGCCCACCATGACACCAACAGGACAACCGGCAACGGCAAAATCGGCATCAGCGGAACCGGAAGAAGCGATGAAGGGGTTGTTCGGACAGCTCCTGCAATCGATGACCGAGAAAACCGAAAAGAAAATTACCGAACTGCTTCCGACCATGGTTACCAAGGACCTGACAAGCCTTGTGGCACAGGCTGTCGAAAACGAAGTCCAACAACAAGTCGGCGCGGGGTTCTCCCAGGAACGGCTGGTTCAGGCCATCGAACCGGTTTTAACCAACGCCCTGCCAAAGATTCTAAAAAACGAGTTGTCGATGCTCGAGCCGATCATCCGGAGCAGTGTCCATGAAATCGCCAATCCGTTGATCAAGGAGTACGTCAGACAACTGGTCGACGAGCAGGCTGAAAAGGTGAAGGCCTCCCTGACAGATGTCCTGGAGGAACGCCTTGCGTCAGCACAACGACAGGTAGAAGAGAACGTCAACCACGAGGCGACTGCACGGATTGAAAAACTGGTCGAAGCAGCCGTCCGTACGACTGCAGAAGAACAGATTCAGCAAGCCGTTCAGCAATTGATACCGTCAATCGCGGAAACCCAGATCAAAGCCGAGATCGCCCGACTCTCAGAAGCAGCCTGACGG
>NZ_CDLUDY010000178.1:0-6072 GCF_975968855.1 Petrachloros mirabilis | reverse complement strand
GTGATTCGCATACGTCAACCCACGGAGCGTTCGGTGCCTTGGCCTTCGGGATCGGCACGAGCGAAGTCGAGCATGTGCTGGCGACACAATGTTTGGTTCAGAAACGGCCCAAGACGATGGAGGTGAGGGTTGACGGCGTCCTCTCGGATCGATGCTCGGCGAAAGATGTCATTCTTGCGATCATTGGGAAGATCGGAACGGCCGGAGGCACCGGTTACGTGATCGAGTACACAGGGTCGGCGATACGTGCACTGAGCATGGAAGGACGCATGACCCTCTGCAATATGTCGATCGAAGGGGGTGCCAGAGCCGGCATGGTAGCGCCGGACGACAAAACCTCCGCATATATCAAAGGCCGGCCGTTGGCACCGGCGGGTGATCTGTTCGAGCAGGCGATACAGGCCTGGGATCACCTCAAGACGGATCCCGATGCCAAGTATGATGCAACGGTTGTGCTGCGCGCCGAAGATATCGCGCCACAAGTCAGTTGGGGCACCAGCCCTGGCATGGTAACCGGTATAGACCAGAAGGTACCGGATCCTAATGCGATCCCCGATGAGAAAACGCGTCACGCCACTGAACGTGCGCTCGAGTATATGGGATTAAGCCCGAACATGCCCGTCACGTCGATTGCCATCGACAGAGTCTTCATCGGTTCCTGCACTAATTCACGCATCGAAGACTTACGGTTGGCAGCAAGCCTCGCCAAGGGGAAGAAAGTTGCCAAGACGGTGCGCGCGATGGTTGTGCCAGGCTCGGGCCTCGTGAAACAACAGGCGGAACAGGAGGGACTGGATAAGATCTTTACCGATGCCGGTTTTGAGTGGCGCGAAGCCGGTTGCAGCATGTGCCTCGCGATGAATGCCGACGTCCTTCAGCCCGGCGAACGGTGCGCCTCTACGAGCAACCGAAACTTTGAAGGTCGCCAGGGTGCTGGCGGCCGGACACATCTCGTGTCTCCCGCCATGGCCGTGGCCGCGGCAGTGGAGGGTCATTTCGTCGACATCAGGACGTGGTCCTGACTCATGGGTGTAAGGCCCGGTGCAAAAGGCTCGAGGGGGGGGAACCCTTTGTCACTCCTGCCGCCCCAAGCGTCTTACGTTTCGCATTAAGGAGAACGAGTGCAAGCGTTCACAACTTTGACAGGATTGGTCGCCCCGCTCGATCGGGTCAACGTCGACACAGACCAGATTATTCCCAAACAATTCTTGAAGACGATCAAACGGACCGGTTTGCGTGAGGGGTTGTTCTACGATTGGCGCCGCTTAAAGGACGGATCTCCTGATCCTTCGTTTTTCCTGAATCAGCCGCGCTACCAGGGCGCGACGATCCTCCTGACCCGCGACAACTTCGGCTGCGGGTCCTCACGCGAACATGCTCCCTGGGCGCTGCTCGACCAGGGATTCCGATGCGTCATCGCGCCAAGTTTTGCCGATATTTTCTACAACAATTGTTTTCAGAACGGCATCCTGCCGGTGGTATTGAAGCCGGACGAAGTCCAGACACTCATGAAAGATGCGCTCGGTTCCCAGGGATTCACATTGACCGTCGACCTCGGCAAGCAGATCGTGACGACGGTCTCGGGCCACAGTTTTCGGTTCGAGATCGATCCCTTTAGAAAAGATTGCCTCTATCGTGGCTTGGATTCGATTGGTTTGACTTTGCAGCATGAGCCGGCGATTGCTTCGTACGAAACCCGGCGAAAGGCTGAGGCTCCCTGGCTGTTCACGGACCTGCGCTCCTGAGTCACAGAAGCGTCGAACCAGTTGCGGTCCGGACTCCCGCCGCAGGAGTCCCCTCACAACCATCCCTTTTTCCGAAACAACGCCAACATCCCGATACCCACGGCTGCCATGACGGCCAGTACCAACGGGTACCCCCACTCCGCTTCCAGCTCCGGCATGTATTCGAAATTCATTCCATAGATGCCGGCAATGAAGCTGAGCGGCATGAAGATCGTCGTGATGACGGTCAGGACGCGCATGACCGTATTCAGCCTGTAGCTGACGCTCGACAGGTAGATGTCGAGACTCGCCGACACCATTTCGCGAAGTGTTTCGATCGTGTCGACAATTTGCACGACATGGTCGTACACGTCGCGGAAGAAAAGTTTCGTGCTCGGCTGGAGAAATGGGGAATCAGATCGTGACAGACTGTTCATCACTTCGCGTAGTGGCCAGACCGCACGGCGGAGCAACAACAGCTGCCGCTTGAGCGCATGGATTTTTCTGGGCGTATCAGGCTTGGGATCTTCAACGACCACGTGTTGCAGGGATTCTATTTTTTCACCAAGAGATTCAAGCACTGCGAAGTACTGGTCAACGATGGCATCAACCAGCGCGTGCAGCAAATAATCCGCTCCGGATTGGCGAAGTCGGCCTTTGCCGCTCCGTATATGCTCCCGGACCACCTGAAAGACATCCAGCCCATTTTCTTGAAAAGAGAGGACAAAGTTTTGTCCGAGGACGAGGCTGACCTGCTCGACCAGTACATCATGACGCTCTGTTAACGTGAGCATCTTCAGGACAATGGAAAAGTATGTATCGTAATCGTCGAGCTTCGGACGCTGGTCGGTGTTGGCGATGTCTTCCAACAGCAGAGGGTGGAGCGAAAACTGTTTGCCCAAAGACTCCAATAGATCCATGTTGTGGACACCGTTCACGTTGACCCATATGACCGATTCGTCGGCCGGCGGACTCAGACGGTCCATCTGTACTATCTGCTGCTCATCGCACCGGCTCCCTGAATAGTGAATTGCCGTAACCGTGACTTCATCGGATTTCTTCTCACCGATATGAACGATGGTCCCGGGGGGAAGACCGGATTTTCGGGAGCGTTTTTGGATGAGTTTCATATGGGGAAGTCCTCGCAGTATCTCGCTTGTACGCAGATTTCCAGGACGGGTCAAGGGGAACCGTGCATTGGTTTCGACTTGTGCTTTTTCCTACACGCGAGACCTGTTAGGCTATCGATTTGCGAAGGGAGAACCTATCACAATGCAACGCGAGTATAACCAGCTCGTTGCCACAATCAAGCAAGCAGGCCGCCGGGCGTTGGACCTCGCGGATCGAGGTTTCGAAGTCCACACGAAAAAGGATCGCTCGCCCGTGACAACGGCTGACTTCGAGGTCAATCGCATCCTGTTTGAAATGCAACAGGAACACTTTCCCGATGACGGCTGGCTCTCCGAGGAGTCTCCCGACGATCACAATCGCCTCGGCAGCACAAGAGTCTGGATCGTTGATCCCATCGACGGGACCAGGGCGTACATTAATCGCCTGCCGGAGTTTTGCATTTCGGTCGCCTTGGTTCAGGGACATAGTCCTATTCTGGGAGCCATCTTCAATCCTTCAACCGATGAACTTTTTACCGCGGTTCGCGCGCAGGGTCTCTTGGTAAACGGGAAGCCCTTCGTTCCACCCCCTTGTCTACGATCCAAGCCGCTTGTACTGGTGAGTCCGAGAGAATTCAACAGCGGCCGCTGGGCAGATTTCCTCGACCGTGTTGAATGCCGACCTGCGCATTCCATCGCCAATGCCCTGGCATCGGTCGCGGCCGGCCGCGTCCAAGCCGTTCTCACCATTGAGCCTGAAAATGAATGGGATCTGGCGGCCGGCGCGATTCTTATCGAAGAAAGCGGAGGAAGCGTCTCCGACGGGGCCGGCCAACCGTTGGCATTCAATCAACCCGCCCCGCAATTCACCGGCGTGATCGCGGTCGCCGCGACAGCAGAACCGAATTTCATGTCATTGCTGCAGGCTCGGGCTGACCAGGCCCGTTCAAGGAATGGACGCACTGGCCGTCGCGTATAAGGGTGGCTCGCTGACGGTATAACTTTCAAATTTGTGACTGGGAGGCAAATCAGACCTCTGTGAGCTGATTCATCTGGAGGGAGAACGTGCCGGCGGTCTAAGGAACAGGAGTCTTGTCAAGCGCTGCGGTTTTAGCAGATTTCCTCGTCAGGTGGAAGGTACCGCCTTCCTGAGCCGGTGAATGGTCTTCCCCTATGCGGGTGTACCACCAACGACCTTCGCCGTCCGAATAATCAGGCGAGAACTTAACGGCGAATCCCCCCTCACGGTCATTCTCTTTCTGGTACCACATGCCATGCCAACTATGATCGGACAGGGCGGTTGTTTCAAAGCGACCATCTTTCCACGGATAGGTACCGTTCCCCTGTTCGTCGAGCGTGAGGGTAACGACCGCGCCGTCTTCATACTCCCATTCACCGGCCAGTATACGGCGATCCTCCGCCGTTCCGGAGACAGCCGGGATATCCTGCATCTTGGAGTCATCGGGTTGAATCGCTGGAACCGTACAAGCGGCAGTCGCGACAACAAGACCGATCAGCAAGGAATTATTGAAACCTCTTCGGAGCATAAGGAACTTCATACCATGAGAATATCGATAGGACAAGGCTTCAGGAACAATTTCTCAGTGCCTAAGAGACAGTTGAACAACTACATTCTCACGATTCTCACGCCGCAGCCACCCAGGCCTCTGGCTTCTTCACAACCTTCTACGAGAGTCGTGCGATTCTTCGGCAAGCTTCGTCGAGGTCAGCATCTGTCTTAGCATAGCTGAACCGAATAAACCGAGCGCCTTCGGGTCCCGAGAAGAAGGCTTCTCCAGGGACTCCTGCGACACCGACGGTCTTCAAGAGATGCATAGCCCGTTCTTTTCCGGTGTCACCGGGGAGTCTGGTAGCATCTGCTAGTACATAATAAGCCCCCTGTGGAACTGAGGGTTTCAGACCTGCCTGAGCCAATGCCGCACAAAATCTATCCCGCTTTGCTTGGTAATCCATCGCTAATTGCCCATAGAATGAATCGGGCAGCTCTCCAATCCCTATGGCCACTCCCGCTTGCAGCGGCGTCGGCGCGCAGACGTACAGCAGGTCGTTCATCGCCCCTATCGCCTTCGCCCATCGTTCAGCTGCGACACTGTAGCCGATACGCCACCCTGTAATGCTGAAGGTTTTTGAATAGCCACCGATGGTGATCGTTCGCTCAGCCATATCGGGGAGAGCGGCCATGCTCACATGCCTACATCCGTTGTAGAGAAAATATTCGTAGATCTCGTCGGTGAAAATAAAAAGGTCGTGACGTGTGGCAACCTGAGCGATTCCTTCAAGCTCATGTTGGGAAAACACTTTTCCGGATGGATTGCCAGGAGAATTGACGATGATCGCTCTTGTCCGCGTGGTCACCGCCTGTTCGACGTCTTCCAGAGCAAACGTCCAAGACGGAGCCTGCATCTTCACCACGACTGGAATTGCATCGACCGCTAATAGAGCACTGATGTGATATTGGTAATACGGTTCAAAGAGGATGACTTCGTCGCCCGGAGTAAGGAGCGCAAGGCAGGCCGCATGGAAGGCACCCGTCGCCCCGGCACTCACGGTGATATCGGTTTCCGGATCAGCCTTTATTCCGTTGTCGCGAAGAAGTTTGACGGCAAGCGCGTTTCTGAGCTCCGGCAGACCGTCGAAGCGGGAATAAACATTCCTTCCCGATTCCATCGCCTGGGCCGCTGCCTTTATGACCACAGGAGGAACCGGAGTGTCGCATACCCCCTGCGCCATATTCAAACCGTTTTCCTGCATGCACGCCTGTGTCATGGCGCGAATCTCCGAATGACCTAAACAGGCCATTCGTTCGTTCAGATGTTTCATATTAATCGTTCTCCTTTCCGCGCCAACCTTTTCGCAGAGGGTTTGAAAAAGTTCAAGTGCCCGGCCAACTTCATGATGGTCGTTTCAATTACTCCATAGAAGTCGTGAGGGTTTCTCTTTTATGGACTTTGACCGCCCATATGGAGTTCGTCCGGGAAAGGAATTGTTGTCTGCACCTTTTGGAGTTAGTCCTTTCGGAGAATGCCAGAGGGCAATCCCGTTTATAGTCTTATGAAAGATCATGAGATTCACTGGTATTAATCGTGATGCAGAAGAAAGGACGAACCATGAGCAGGGCTGCATCTTTTTCCGATCGAACGGCTCCTGAATCGAACAAAGACAAGAGAACGGACCGCTGCGGTCGTCGCATACCCCTTGACCGCAGAATGTTCTTTTTC
>NZ_CDLUDY010000177.1:0-13404 GCF_975968855.1 Petrachloros mirabilis | reverse complement strand
GGCGACGATGGCGTAGGGATTGCGAAGGGCGCCTCGGATCATGACCGGAGAAGTCTCCTATCGGCAATGAAATGTGGCGACGGTGAGAGGAGGGTTATCAAACAATCTCCTCGCAAGGCAAGACCATAAGCTTGGCGGGAATCGCCGCGCCTTGCTGGCGTGTAGACAAGACATCGCGGAGTAACCGGAAGGCTTCGATGGCTACCCGGGCTTGCTCGTCCGGCAATGCCATCATTACCAACGCATTTTCTCCGTGAGTCAGGAAAGAACCGAATGCATCGCCGGTTTCTCCCGCGCCGTGGACTTTTGGAACGTACGTGTAGGCATGTATCTTCTGATTTTTGAGGAAAGCCAAGATCTCGTCCTGTAACGAGTCACGAAAAGTTAGGAAAAGCATTTTCATCGCTTCATCACCTCGGCAGATTTATCCGAATCGCACTCGCCTACAATTCCTGTCAGGCCGGAAAATGGTTTCCATGCGCAACACCTATAACAGGTTAAAGTTACGGATGTGTAAACAAATGGGGAAAATTGAACTGGCACTTCATTTCTCGGATAGAAGCCTTCCCCTAGAGCACTTAGCCAGATCGAATCCGCTTTCCTGCAATCAGAAACTGGGGCATCCGGAAACGGTTCGCAGGCGTCGCCGCGCGGCTTAGGACAGAGGCGCTACCTCAGGAACGAGTCGCGCGCACACTGTGCACGGTTCCCGTCTCCCTCGTGTCATATCCCCCGAGAGCCTCGACCTCTCCTCTAAACTGACGTGTGACGATGGTGTCGAAGAACCCCTGCAGAACCGGGTGAGCTGTGAGGTACGATGTGGGAACGACGAGATCGTATCGACCTTCCTGTAGAGGAATAAACCCCAGTCCGTAATAATTGGCGGCGAATCGGACGCCGATGCCGGCGTCGGCCTGGCCTTCGGAAATCTGTCGGGCCACGTGAAAGTGAGACAGCGCCGTCCGGTCATAGCCTCGCACGCGATCCGGCGCGATACCAGCCGCACCCAGCCGTTGATCAAGCAGAATACGGGCACCGGCCCCGACTTCCCGGTTGACCAACCGCACGTCTGCACGTGCCAGATCGGCTATCCCTCGAAGGCCCTTTGGGTTCCCCGCACCAACAACTAGCCCCTCTTCCCACCGCGCAAAGGTCACGACTGTAACTTCGAGTTCTTTGAGGTGCGTCCGGACGTAGGGCAGATTTGACTCGCCAGACTTACTATCCACGATGTGAAGCCCGGCAATATGCACTTCCCCGCGCTTCAAGGCTTCCAACGCAGCTCCGCTCCCCATTGTCCAACCGACCACCGTCGCGGCATTTGTTCGGCGTCTCAAATATTCGTCCACCAGAAAGATTGCGGGATCGCATCCCGCCACAGCGATTTCCTGGTCGATCAAACGACGGTCCCGCAGAAGCTGCACGCGCACCTTACGCGGAGCAATCACCTTCTTCGGAGACATCGTCATCCCGTCGGCAAGCAACCCGTCCGCCGGAACGACGTAATTGAGCAGTTCACCCAATTGCGCCACCGGCCGCACAATCAACCGGTTCCCGACGCGAGCCACCTTCACCCGTGCATGGCCGGCCGGCCATGAGGGATGCGGCCAGGGGACCAGTTCGCCCTGAATGACTTCACCCGTCGATATGAGTCGAAAGAGATCCTCCACGCGGCAGTTCAGCGCCTCCGCCAAACGAAGTGCTACCGCTGTCGTCGGAAGGTACTGGTTGGCTTCGATCGCGCTGACGGCTTGCCTCGTGATGCCGGAAAGCGCCGCGAGATCCGTCTGAGAGAGACCCTTCCCATTGCGCAACTCACGGAGTCGATTTTCGATGTTTTCAGCCGGCTCGGCTCGATGGCTTAGTCCCATGATCAAAAGCTTGTAGCACAAAACATTGCATTATGTAAAGTATACTTGCCCGCTCATGGTCGTCCACCGCCCACCAGGCGTCAACCACAGCTCGTTCCACAAGCTTTCAGAATGGCGCGCCACTTCCCTATCCGTCACGATCTGGCGTTGACCCAAGCCACGTGAATACGGAAGGCCGTGCTGAGTCGCACCCGAGAGTCACAAATGCCACCCCCGATGGGCGAAGCCAGAATGGCCGTGTAGAGATTTATGTGAAGCCGGCAGTGGAAAGGAAAGAGCAGGAAGCCCTTCAGACGCCGAAGTAACGTTTTCGAATGGAAGCGACGCCTAAACCTATCCTCTACGTATCGTCAAACTACCATTGGTTTCGGCAAATTATTTCCACCGCTGAACGAATTGTTTCATCAATCAGCTCGGAACTCGTTCTGCCTCCAGGCTTCATACACCACAACCGCGACCGCGTTCGAAAGATTCAAGCTCCGACTTCCGGAAACCATCGGAAGCCGGATACGCCGGTCCTCTGAAAAACCCCCAAGAAGGTCCATTGGCAAACCGCGCGTTTCCGGACCGAACACAAACACATCACCGTCGACATATGCCGGCTCGTCGAATCGCCGCGTGCCCTTTGTCGACACGGCAAACAACCGCCTGTTTTTAAAACGATCGACGCAGTCCGACCATGTCTCATGCACGACAACGGAGGCGAATTCGTGATAATCCAGCCCGGCACGACGCAACTGCCGATCGTTGAACTCAAAACCCAACGGTTTCACCAGATGCAGGTGAACGCCAGTATTGGCGCAGAGACGAATGATATTACCTGTATTGGGGGGAATCTCTGGTTGATAGAGGATGACGTCGAACATGTGGCGCGGCGATTGCGTCCCTGCAAAAGAATATCGGACGCAGTGTACCATGCCGGAACAACAAAGTGATGTCCCGTTACGGATGTTCGTCCCATCACGCTGAATGCAATAGCGGACAATAATGATCTGACAAATTAGAGGCTTGACTCAGCAGGAGGTTGAATCGGCAGGTGGATCGTAAACGTCGTCCCTTTTCCCTCTTCGCTTTCGACGGTAATCCGACCGCCATGCGCAGCGATGGCATCTTTGACTATTCTCATCCCCAGTCCTGTCCCCCCGGATTTCGTGCTCATACGATGATTTGTAAACAGTCCGTCGCGAACCGCTGGCGGCATTCCCCGTCCCGTATCCACAACACTTAATACGATTGTTTGCTCATCGGGATCATGACGACCGCGAACCGTGATAGTTCCCCCGAGAGGCACTTCTGGAATTGCGTTATGGACAAGGTTGTAGAAGGCGGAGTAGAGCCGTTGGCTGCTCCCCGTGACGGCCGGCAGAACATCAAGCCCTTCCAGCTGCAGCGATATGTGTTTCTGCCTCAAGAGAATCCGCAATGCTTTGGCAACCTGATCGGCAATCTTTCCGAGCTCACAAGCCTCCGACTTCCATGGAGCCTGGTTCACGGCAACATAGTCGGCAATCCCTTTCATGCGGTCCTGTATCCGTTCTGCCGTTGTCCGGAATAATTGCAGAACTTCTTCGCACGCCTGCTGACTGTCCTGCCCGCGATTCGATCCACTTTTCGGAAGTTGCTTGAATAGATCATTGATCTCCTCCGCTAAGAGGTCGGTTCCAGTGACAAGCGGCATGAGGAGATTCTTGGTATCGTGAGTGACTTCTCCAAGAAGTTGGCTCATGTATGCGTCATGCCCGCTCTGTTCCATTGCGCGAGCTACAACGGAATCGATGTCGCTCGGAAGAAACGGCTTTGTGACATAGTCGACCGCGCCCTCTTTCATCGCCTCGACAGCCAGCCGAATTGTTCCATGGGCGGTCAGAATGACGACCGGAAGATTGGGCCACCGTTTGTGGATCTGTTTTAGCGCGTCAATCCCGCTGAGCTTGGGCATCATGACATCAAGCAGCACAAGGTCCAGCTCCTGTGACTCCACAGCCGCTAAGGCCGCCTTTCCGTCCCCAGCCGTCACCACTTCGTGTCCCATCCACTTGAGCCGCTCCGAAAGAGCCAAGACAATGTCTGGTTCATCATCAGCTACCAGGATTCGCATGGTCCGCACTCCCTCAGCCTTTTGAGGAAGAACACTGTTGGCCGCCGTCTGTGAGTGGGTCTGTATCATAAGTTTGGATCCAGCAAGAACCACGCCAGAAACTCATTAGTGTGAAATCCATAAGTTTCCGGAGAAGTTAACAGTGTAAGCCCGGGTACGAGCGGCAAATGATGAATCAATTTAAATCGATACCGGATCAATTCCGATTCGTGCCGTTCAAACCTTCACGTTCGCCCGCTCCTTCTTTTACGTACTTTTCGTGTATTGGGAAGCGGGTTAGCCTCTCTGAGAATTCCCTCGGTGAAGAGGCCATCTCAACGCGTTTAAGCTGACTCTACTCCCAATTAATATGATGCCGATTGCTCTCCGAATTTGGCAGTCAGAGGGTCCTTCATGTCTGGACTACTGTGGCCGTGTCGGCGACAAAACGCCTCATTCAACGTTCCGTCCCTGTGAAGCCCGGAGGAGACCAGTTACGATAGAGGGCCGCAGTAACAGTCTGTTCGGGCGAGCCGAATTGGAGGAAGAGGTATCCATTAGGCACCTCAATTTTCCCCATTTGTTTACACATCCGTAACTTTGGCCTGTTATAGGTGTTGCGCATGGAAACCATTTGCACTGCATTTTTTCATGAGGACCCCGATGGGCCACATTCTGCCTCGCATGTTCTTTCCCATCGTCACCACCAAGGACGAGAAACATTCCGCCGGATGCCACCTCGTTTTATTCATCGTCATAGTAGTCTCGGCCTCCTCTGCTCAGGCCTGGGATTGGGTTCCGTCGGATGAAGACATTCAGAAATATCGGCGAAGCTGGAATCCCTTTTCCCACGGACCGATCCTGCACACAGCAGTCGATCTCCAACCGAGAGGACAATACCTGCTTCGCCCGTTCATATTTTCTCAGATCGGTGAACATTCGTTCGACAATCAGTTCAGCTCCTTTTTCGATCGAAACAACGGACCGGTCCACCTTTACAGCGTGCAACACCCATCATTGGAATTTGCCTATGGACTTTCGGACCACTTTCAGCTCGGCCTTACCACTTCGGTCCAATCATACTGGGCACGGGAAAATGGAAAGATGGATAACTACACACGATTTGGTGATACATCCTTCGCCCTCAAATATCGCCCGATCATCCAGGCTCCCGATTCGGCTGTCCCGTCAATCACTTTGTTTGAGCATATCGTGGTCCCAACGGGAAAATGGGCGGGAACCAGTAAGCCACCGGGCGGATTCGCCCCGATCGGTCGCTTCCCGACGACGAGATTCGGAGAGATCGCCTTGACTCAAGGCATCATGACCAGGAAAAACCTGCAGCCGTTCCGTTGGCAAGCCGGCATTTTCTACACCTACTCAGCTCCTGGCGAGAGCAACGGCACGTCCACGTATACTGGCGACCTGATCAATACGCGCGTCTCGTTCGAACACATCCTTGACGACAAAACCGGCTTTGGATATGGCCTTGAACTCGTGACACTGCACGGAGCAACCTGGCGGCTCGATGGTCATAACATCAATGCCGGCCAGAAAAGCGGCTTCAGCACAATCGGGGTTGAACCCACTCTTCAATGGCGCTTCTGGGACACAAACTTTGTATGGGCTTTCGGGGTTCTTTTCACGGTGGCGGGACAGAACTCTATCGAAGCTATTTATCCGAACCTTTCCATCTTCTACTATTGGAGCCAGACCGGTAAGGTCTTAATGCGATGATTGAAGGGAACGTAACTTGATTTTGCTTCCACTGATGCGCACAATTTTTCCACACAACGAAGCCTCGGCGAAATTTGTTGCAGTCCCTCGGAAGTGGAATCGAAGGTCGGGCCGGCGGCGAGCCGGGATCCCCGGGAGCTAGCAACTTCAACCGGCCGTCCGTTCTGCAGGAGACAGAAGTTTGCTTTCGCGCGCTCTCTCCGTTGTTCTTCTTCCTTCTTAAGTCGTGTTTATCGTGGTGTCCTGGGTGAGTTGCGCCATGTCTAGAGCGTGGAACCCGGGCAATCAGGTGCGGATCGTGATGGCATGACAGGTGTAAATTATACTTGACATATATGTAAAGTATACATTACACATCGGCCATGCTTACTGAGGGCTTGAAACCCTGCGGCTCGCTCACTTCATGGAAGGCGCGGGATTCTTCAAAAAGAGGGAGGCGGCGAGGGGCAGACGCGGTCCGATGGCTCTTTCTTGTGGGTGCGTTGATGATTTCGATTCAGCCATCCCAAGTTATAGCGGAACCGCTCGTCATCCTGACTTCCCCTAGGCTGGAGAAACCACTCGTCGGCCTCGCAGTATCCTTTGAGTCGTCGCATCCGGATGTGCACATCAAGATCCTTCTCGATTCCGGTTTGGGCCTCCGAGGGACCGTCGCGAGGTTGCAGAACGCAGGACTGTACGGAGTCGAATCCGGCGTCGTTCACATCGTCGCTCCGGCAGATCAGCAACTGCTCGATCGACTCGAGGATCGACATTATGTGCTCCCCAGTACTCGACGACCATTCGCTATGGATCGTTTGGTACTCGTCTCAACGGTTGACAGGCCGACACCTATCGATTCCTTCGAAGACCTGCGCAGCGCCACGACGGTCAGCATTGTCGTGGCTGACCCCGATGTCAGCGAACTCGGTCATCGAACTCAATCCGCCCTCCACCATCTGCAATGGAGCGATGCCAAGACCGATCGGGTCATCATGTCGCACGACGCTAGGGGAGTGCTCGATCGAATTATCCATCGCAAAGCCGACGTTGGGATTCTCTTTGAACATCAGGCAGTAGCGGCTGGGGGGGGCATCAAAATCATTGCACCGCTACCACAGGAGATCGCACCGCCTGTGATTTATGCGATGGCGATGGAACGGTTTTGTCCGAACCGACTGTTGTGCCAGTCGTTCCTGGATTTCACGCAATCGCAGGAGGCTCGCACGATCTTGGCAGGACTCGGGTACGGCGCAGCACGCACCTCAAGAAGAGACGAGATCACTGGTGAGGTGAGCGGAACTGGAGAAAATGAAGTCGGCGACCCTGCCACCGACTCGCCATGGTGGGTACGCGTTCTTAATTTGTTCAGATCCGATATGGGAACGAAGCGGTCGTTTGTCGAGTGAGTCGTACCGGTGAGGGCCAGTGATTCCGATTAGCGGAAGGAGCGTACCGTGTTTGAGGAAAATGGAGAAGTAGCCCGACTACTTTGCGTGAGCGTTCTGGCCGGGAATCTATTGCTGTATGCAGGTTGTGCCAGGCTGCCGTACGTGGTTGACACCGTTTATCAGGATTCCGGGGTTTCGATCACGCTTCAGCAAGAGGTGGCTTCAGTCCGATATTCCCATCCCGTCACGTTATCCGCGGAGGAACTGTCGGCGATTCTTCGTGCCTTCTCCATACGAGAGAAGGTGAGCATTCCGCTTCGCTGGTTCTCCGAAGAGAAGACGCCGGATCGGTTGTTTCGTGAGAATGAGATCCGATCGCTCGAGTCGCATCTTCGGCGCGCTCTTTCCCGTGTCCAGCCTGATCAACGAGTTGCATTCGAGCTGTATGCACCGGGGAAAAATCCGTCTGTCGACCGGCAGGTAACATCGGGATGGATCGCTGTTCGGGGCCCGTTTCTGTTGTTGCACATCGACTTCTTCCGTTCGCTCCTGTCGAGCCATGGGACCTCGGTGTACGAGGCCGACCGGTACGCGACTCCGCCACCGCTGCCGAACTCCTACGACTTGTTTTTTGAACCGAGTCGATTCTGGAGCAAGGACCCGGTGACAGGTCGTCGAGGCGTTGAATACAGAGACCTTCTGAACACACTGCCTTCGACAGGGGCAACCGGAAAACCATCACGCCCAATTGCTCCATGAGCGGGTCTCTCTTCACACCATCGTCACGTCCTGAAAAGGAGCTGCGTATGTCGCCGTCTCGGGGACGAATCATTTCGCGCAGACCGCTGACTGTCGTTGGATTTGCACCGCTGCTGATTTGTCTGGGAATATCGCAACCTCTCGGGGCGGCAGAAACAGTCAAGATGGTGGAAAAAGAAGGTCAACACGAGTTTGTCGGATCCCAGGATCCGGCGGTGAAGCTGCTATTGGAGCGGGCGGTCAAGCAGGGCACAATCACACCGGAAGAATACGAGGAAGTACAGCGAGCGTCGGAGGAGCGGGAGCGGCTGCTCTCGCCCAGCTTCAAAGCCTGGTACGACAGGGGCTTCAACTTCTCGATGAATGACAATAAATTCTTCCTGAAGATCCGCTTTCGATCCCAACTTCGTTTCACACAGCGGTTCCAGAATGACGCATGGCGAAATCCTGGCGATGCGAAGAACTACCCAGAACTACTGGGAGTGTTCGGTGATTACCGTGCCACCAGATTGGACAACAGCGCATCGTCGTTCAACGTGCGCCGCGCCCGGCTCTACTTTATGGGACACCTGTTCAGCCCCGACTTCAAGTACTTTATACAGATGGCCGCCGAGACAGCGGAGAATGCGCAAACACCCAGTGCGGTCAGGGTTCTGGATTGGGCCTTCACGAGCACCCATTTTCCGCTGTTGAACCTCCAGCTAGGTCAGTACAAGGTGTTTTTCAACCGGGCGCAGATTAACTCGACGGCATCAATGCAATTTGCTGAACGTGCACTGGTTATGGATAGCTTCACAGCAAGCGGACTGGACCGGCGGGACATCGGTATCACTCTTATGAACGATGAGGAGGTCTACCCGGTAAACTACTACCTCGGCGTCTTCAACGGAGCCGGACCAAGCTTCAACCGGTTGGGTGGGTTCTCCAGTGAGCAACCGACCGAAGGCTGCCCTGGGGGAACGACTGGGCAGAACCCACTCCCGTCTCCGAGCGGATGTCCTTCCCCACAACGGAACATCAATGGCAATACCCGGTTTGACGTCAACGAGCTCATGTACACGGCACGCTTGAACTGGAATGTCTTGGGCCGCCCCGGTTACGGGGAAGGTGATTTGGCCTATTCAGAGACGCCGCAGTTTGCTCTCGGCGGCGGTGTTGCCTACAATCCCTCAGTCAATACCAGCTCGAACAGTTCCTATATCGGCACGGACCTCGCGAACCTGAATTTCCGCCGGGCCCTTGCGACATTTGGAAACGGTCGTCAACTCGGATGGGGGACCGTCGACTTCTTTACGTGGACGGTCGACAGCATCTTCAAGTACCGAGGGTTTTCACTCCAGGGCGAATACTACTTTAAGAACATAAACAGGCACGATAAGGGGCTGCCCTGCATGCAACCGGTGGCCAACAATGATCCGGCTACGGGATGTGTGGCCTTTGCGCCTGGCCTGCTCGGGAACGCGACGGGTTTCTACGTCCAGAGCGGGTATTATCTGATCCCGCGTCAGCTCGAGATTGCTGCTCGCTATGCCTACTGGGATCCTGATACTCACTCGGGAGGCGACATCATCAATGAATTTGATGCGTCGTTGAATTGGTTCCTGAACGGAACCTACGATCATCAGATCATGATCACGTACAGCAACATTCAGATGGGCACCGGGGGCTATGCCATTGGGCGAAGCGCCCCGCTGCCCCCGCAATCCGGAACAGTCCCGCTCGACGCAGTTGGCGGAACGTTGATCCAAAATGTGATTCGTGTCCAATATCAAATTTTCTTCTAGACATGCGAAGAATTTGGCGAATAACATTTTCCTTCAGAGGAAGGCAGATCCCCTGTGATGTGAATAAAATTGGGATCGTGCCCCTGTTCTTCATCGAATTGATACGGTTCCGGGAATGAATCGGGAGGAAGGTGTGATCCGCGTTTTTACGATATCCCTGCGGGGGTTGCAGGGAGGAAAAGGATTGATGGCAATCATCGCATTGCCGACCATCTTGCTGAAGCCGATTTCCGCCATCGGTGCGGAGTTGATCATTGCGGCGGCATCGGATCTCAATTTTGCGTTCAAGGACCTCGTTCCCGAGTATGAAAGGACGACTGGCAATCGTGTGAAGTTGTCGTTGGGGTCGTCCGGAAATTTCTATTCTCAAATCAAGAATGGAGCGCCGTTCGATCTGTACTTCTCAGCCGACATCGCGTATCCACGGAAACTTGAAGAGGCGGGTCTGGCGGTACCGGGCTCGGTCTATCGATACGCGGTTGGTCGCATTGTCTTGTGGGCGGAAAACAACGCAAAGCTGGACATCTTGAAAGGGATCGATGTCTTGCGCGAAACGGCGATCAAGAAAATTGCCATCGCAAACCCCAAGCACGCGCCATACGGTCGGGCTGCAGTGGCTGCGATGGAGCACTATGGTGTGTATAGTTTGGTGAAGGACAAGCTGATCTTTGGCGAGAACGTGTCGCAAACAGCACAGTTTGTCGAGTCGGGCGCGTGCGACGTCGGGATTATTGCCCTGTCCTTGGCGCTGGCTCCTGCGATGAAGACGGCGGGAGCATATTGGGAGATTCCGGCGTCGGCCCATCCTTCTCTTGAGCAAGGTGTAGTGATCTTGCGATCGTCGAAGCAGCAGGATGCGGCGCAAGCGTTCGTCGATTTTCTCAAGAGCGAAACGGCGCAAGAGGTCATGACGCGATATGGTTTTACGCTGCCGAACTGAGCGAATCGTCGTCCTGCTGTGCACGGTCGGTGTCATGTGCGTTGCGGGATGTTCTGATGCGGTTCAACTCAGACAGGAAACGGAAACAGGCGGGACCGTCACCTACTTGTATAAAGAGGATCGAGGAGGTCCGATGGGATCGCCCTATCGCAAGGAAGCGCTGCAGGTGATCAACAAGAAATGTCCAGCCGGCTACGTCGTTGTTCGGGACGGGGAAGTCAAGGGTTATGCGAGCATGTCAGGCAGGGATGGCCGGGAAGGGGAAGTGACCGGCAGGCATTGGGGGATTCAGTTCCGCTGCAAGTAGTGTGGATCGATTGTTATATATCCGGAGGAAAGGAGATCGACATGAAGCTCAGTGCACGGAATCAGTTCCAAGGAACGGTGACCAAGATTACTGAAGGACAGGCGATGGCGGAGGTGATCGTGAAAGTCGGCACCCTCGAATTTGTCGCGGCCATTACCGAAGGATCCGTGAGGAACATGGGCTTGAAGGTCAACGACTCGGTTATGGTCGCGGTCAAGGCTACGGAAGTCATGATCGGCAAGTAACATCCGTTGACTTTGCAGATCACGGCTCCCTACGATGCGGCGGATTGGCAGGTGTAAAACAAAGGCGGACCGGTGAATTGGATAGCGATCTGGGTCTCTGTTAAGTTGGCCAGCCTCACGGCTGCCGCGCTGCTGATCATGGGTCTGCCCATCGGCTATTGGCTCACGTTTTCAAAATGGCGGTGGAAGTTTCTCGTCGAGTCGATTGTGGCCTTGCCGCTTGTGCTCCCGCCTACGGTACTGGGGTTCTATATTCTTGTCGCGATCGGACCGCAGAGTCCTGTCGGGCGTATCTATATCGAAATAGTCGGACATCCGCTTCCGTTCACGTTCGAGGGTTTGCTCTTCGCGTCCATTCTCTACAGCCTCCCCTTTGCCGTCCAGCCGTTTGCGACTGCGTTTGAACAAGTCGACAAGAAGCTCATTGAAGCCTCCTGGACCTTAGGGCTCTCCAAGGTCAAGACGTTTTTTAAACTCATCATACCGCTTTCGATGGCAGGACTGATCACGGGCATTGTGCTGAGTTTCGCCCATACCTTGGGTGAATTCGGCGTCGTGCTGATGGTCGGCGGCAATATCGAAGGCGTCACACGCACCGTCTCTATTGATATTTACGATGAAGTGCAGGCGTTGAACTATACAGGTGCGGCACAAACAGCGGCATTTCTGCTGACGATTTCATATCTCGTGCTGCTTTTGGTCTACGCCATGAACCGGCGTGTGTGGTCGGTATGGCCGCAGAAATAGCGCTCGATATCCGCAAGACCTTCCCGGGCCGAGCGACGATCGATGCTCAGCTCACGTTTCCTCTTGATCCTGCCTCCGTTACGATTCTGTTCGGTCCATCCGGTTCAGGGAAGACGACGATCCTGCGCTGTCTGGCCGGTCTTGAACAGCCGGAGCAGGGGACTATCAACTTCAATAGTCAACCGTGGCTCGATGTGACACGAGGGATTGCTCTCCCGCCTCAAGCCAGAGGTCTCGGCTATATGTCGCAAGACTACGCGTTGTTTCCCAATTACACGGTGGAGGGGAATATTGCCTATGGCCTGGGTGACTGTTCCGGCGCAGAAAAGACGAGAAGAGTAAGTGAAGCGTTGCGGCTGTTGCAAATCGAAGGGCTGGCTCATCAGCGGCCGGTGCAATTGTCAGGCGGGCAACAACAGCGCGTTGCGCTGGCGCGGGCGATTGCCAGAAGGCCGAGGCTCCTCTTGTTGGACGAACCGCTCTCTGCGCTCGATGCGCCGACGCGGGCAAAGCTTTGCGGGGAATTGCGAATACTCCTCACGCAATTGGCCATTCCCTCCGTTGTCGTCACGCACGATTGGACGGAAGCGTTGGCCCTGGGAGATCAGATTGCCGTGATCGACGACGGCCGCGTCTTGCAAACGGGCCGGCCTCAAGATGTCTTCAGCCGACCGGCCAATGCTGACGTCGCACGTGTGGTCGGTGTCGAAACGGTCGTGCAGGGAACAGTCACTGAATTGCACGAAGGATTGGCGACAGTCCAAGTTGGAGAAAAGTTGCTCACTGCCGTCGCATCCCATGGGACAGACCGGGATGTCTTTGTCTGTATTCGAGCCGAAGATGTGACGCTTGAATCATCGGGAGCCGGGGCCACAAGTGCGCGTAATCATCTTGCGGCGACCGTACGTGCGATCACATCGACCGGCGCTCTGGCGAAAGTGACGGTCGATTGCGGGTTTCCATTGACGGCGCTGGTGACGCAATCGGCTCTTAGTGAGTTGCGCCTGCTCATTGGCACTCCTGTCAAAGCTGCCTTTAAGGCTGGATCAATTCATTTGGTTCCCCGTCAATAAGCTGAAGTCCTGTAGTCTTTCCCCTCTAGTCCTGTTCAGATTTACTCTCCCCAAGTTCTGTGGATAACCCTGTGTGTAGCATTGAGAGCGATGAAGAAACCGGTGCATTTCGACCGCACAGTGACCTGATTGCCTATTTTTTGGGCATTGGGTAGCACTGTTCTTGATCCACCATATCTTGTGGTCTTTAAAGATTAAAGTGGAAGGATTGGTTATCTCCTGTCTGGAAGCGGTGTTTTGTGCTGTCGGATGTGCGTTGCCTTGATGGGACTGTCGTTTGATTTGAAGTTATACACAGATCCCGCATCGCCACAGCGGTTTCATAACATTATATGGATGCTGAATCTGAGCCATCGATAAGGGGTTGACAAGCTGTCAGTGATGTGTAACCATTGGTTACACATGAAACCATCCGATCTCAAGCGTGTCCGAGAACAACTGGGGCTGACGCAGCAGCAATTAGCTGATGCATTGCACACGACTCGTGTGTCGGT
>NZ_CDLUDY010000176.1:0-9777 GCF_975968855.1 Petrachloros mirabilis | reverse complement strand
CCCGGGCCGTGGCCCGGCAGCAGCAGACAATTTCGCGGCAGACTCAGGACCTGATTCTGCACCGATTCAAGATGCGTCCGGTAAAGCCGAAAGGGATTCGATCGCCCGATGGAACCCGCGAAGACCGTATCGCCGACGAAACAGACAGACCCCCACGGCATGTCGACCGCATAGCAGATACCCCCGGGCGTATGGCCCGGCGTGGCGATACATCGAACGGTCAACCTTCCGACCGAGATTTTACGACCATGTTCGGGCACCGTGACCTGCTGTTCAGCCGGTTTCGTCGGTAACAACGGGATGTCCTCTCGTCCAAGATAGATTGGAACGGGCCATCGGGCGATGATCTGCTGGATCCCTTCGGCATGGTCCGCATGGCCGTGAGTGAGGCAGATCCCGACTAACTGAAGCGGGAGCGTCTCCAGAAGCTCGATCATCTTCCCTGCATTGTAGGCCGTATCGATCAGAACTGCTTCGCCTGAGTCATGGACGATATATCCCTTCACCGCATATCCGCCGATGTCACCGTGGACGGTTTCTATTTGGGCCATTGATGGCAAGGGCCGAGGAACCCAGTGCTCCAATGCGATCTGTTCGAGCGACGACGGTCGCAATCCGAGTGCGCCGGCTATCGCACGAAGCTTCACTCGATCTCCCACCTGATCACCTCGTTCGAGGGCATTCAGATCGGCCCCGGCCAGGCCGGTAAGACGGGCCACATCTCCGACGGAAAGGTTCAGTCCCGTCCGAGCTTTTTTCACGATATCGCACAGATCATCTTCTAGCGGCATACATTAAAGCTAATGGCACATCAACGATTCAAAAATCCGGCCTGATGCTCCTAGTCGGTAAGACCGAGCGGCGCTAATTTACTGCTCCATCGTGACCTTGATCTCCTGCACCTCGCCGAATCCCGACAACATCTTGAGCAGCGCTTCGCCTGGTCCTACTGCCACAATAGTCAGGCGGTCGGGATTAAAATGCTTCTTGGCCGCCGCCAGCAAGTCCTCTTTCGTCAACGCCACAACCCGCGACCGCAGCTGCTGCAGGAAATCTCTGGGCAAGCCGTCATATTCCAACTCGACCAGACGGTTCACGATCGCCGAGGTACTCGAAAAAGCAAAGACAAACGAATTCACGTAGGCTTCTTTCGCTTCCGCCAACTCTTCGTCCGTGACGTGTTCATTGCGCATCCGCTCCATGTTGACGATGAAACGGCTGATCACTTCCTGAGTGGACGGGAGTTTCGTTTCCGCCCTCATCAACCACACCCCCTGGTCGTGTGTGCCGGCGTTGAGTCTGCTTCCGACCGAATAAGCGAGTCCCCGCTTGGTCCGCACATCGTTGAACAACCGGCTGCGAAACGAACTCCCGCCCAATATGTCATTGGCGATCGCGAGGGCGACGTAATCCGGATCGCTCTCTCTAATCGAGAGGTGTCCTACGCGTAGATGCGTCTGCGAGGTCTCCTTATCGACGAAACGTACGATCGAGGACCCAGCGGCCTTTTCCGGCGCATCGGGAATCGTCAATTCAGGCACGTCGCCTTTTTCCCAGTCGCCGAACACTTCCTTGAGTTTGGCGATCATGTCCGCCTTTTCGAAATCCCCCGTCACCCCGAGGATGATTCCATTCGGATGCACCGTTCTCTGATGAAAAGACACGAGATCATCGCGGGTGATAGCGGTGACGGATTCTAACGTGGCTTCGCGGGCACTCGGATGATCCGGTCCGTACAGTTGTTTGACAAATTCCCGGCTGACGACCGATCCGGGATGATCTTGACGACGCCTGATGCCTTCGATCGCCTGGAGCTTCGCCAATTCGACGCGTGCCGGCTCGAACACAGGTCGGCGCAGCAGTCCGGCGAGAATGTGCAGTCCTCTGGGGAAATCCTTCTTGAGAATGTCGAGCGAGGCCGATCCTCCCTCTCTCCCGATGAAAAGACTGAGGTCTGCTGCCAACTGCTCCAACTCCTCGTCGATCTGTTCGGCGCTCAGCCCGCCCCCGCCACCGGTACGCATGACCGCGCCGGTCAAGGCGGCAAGCCCGACCTTATCAGAGGGATCGAGCCATCCACCTGTCCGTAGCACGGCTGTAATCGTCACAAGCGGCAACTCGTGATCTTCAAGCAGGTAGAGGACCATTCCGTTGTCGAGCACGAGGCGTTCCGGTTCCGGCGGGGAAAATTCCACCGGCTTGAAAGACATCTTGCGCGGGTCTTCGAGCGTCACATCGCCCGCGCATGCGGGAAAAGCCAACCACAACGTACACAGTGCTGCGATGACCAGCGCTATCCCATGTCGCTTGGTAGAGAGCATCTCATGTTTCACAGCGATCATCGCACCACCTCTCCTTGAGCGGCCGTCGCTAATTGCTTGGCAGTTGACTTCTTGACCAAGGTCGCGACTGTACGGTTCGATTTCGTAAAGTACTGGGTTGCGACGCGTTGGATGTCAGCGGGCGTAACGGCGGCGATCTTATCTCGTGCCGTGAGCACATATCGCCAATTCCCCGCAATGGTCTGGTACAGCGAGAGTTGCGAGGCTAATCCGCTGTTGGACCGTAAACCACGCACCATATCGGCATCCAAGTTATTCAGTACTTTCTCCAATTCTTTCGCCGAAACCGGCTCGGTTTTGAGCCGTTCCAATTCGGCGAGTATCGCGGCTTCCACCTCGGCAGCTGGATGGGGCGCCAGTGGCGTAGCGCTCAGCACGAAAAGATTTGGTGCGCGGACGCCCGGGTAGTTCGCATCGGAATCAACCGAGGCCGCAATGCGGTCGTCGCGCACGAGTTTGGAGTACAGACGCGATGTCAGCCCCGCCGTGAGAATTTCGTCGATGACGTCGAACACATAATCGTCGGGATGGTTAATCCCCGGCTTATGGAAGCCGATCACTAATGAAGGCTCGGCGTCAAATTCAACCTCGACGCGGCGTTCGCCTCGCTGCGGGGGCTCAGTCGTCACAATCTGGGGAGGCTGGGGTCCCGGCGGAATCTTGCCGAACGTACTTTCAATCAAGGCAATGACGGCTTGAGGGTCGATGTCCCCAACGATCCCGATCGTCGCACGACCCGGCCCGTAATACGTCTTGAAGAACGCCTTCGTCTCCGCCGGGGTCAACGACAGGATGTCCGATTCCCACCCGATAGTGGGAATGCCGTAAGGATGGGCGCGAAATGCCGCTGAGGTAAAGGTTTCGAACAAGAGGCCGTTCGGGCTGTCGTCATTGCGAAACCGTCGCTCCTCCATCACAACCCCGCGTTCCTTGTAGAATTCGCGAAGCACGGGGTTGGCCATCCGGTCGGATTCTATCGCCGCCCACAGAGGCAACCGGTTGGAGGGAAGATTGATCATGTACCGCGTCAGGTCTTTCCCCGTCGCAGCGTTCAAGCCCACACCGCCATGACGTTGGTAGAGCAACGCCATCTCGTTGCCTGCAACGTACTGCAATGCCTTGTCTTGAAGTTCCTTGAACTGGCGTTGTAACGCCTTGATCTCGTCCTGCTCCTTCGGATCGGGAGCGGCCTCCGGGCTCAGACTGGCCAAATCGCGCTGGCGTGTCTCAAGTTCCGTTCCGACGCGAAAGAGGTCGTCGAGGATCGGTTTCTCCTTCACATAGTCCTTGGTGCCGATTGTCCTCGTGCCCTTGAAGGCCATATGTTCGTACAAATGTGCAAGCCCCGTTTGCCCAGCTTGTTCGTTGACGCCGCCTACGCTGAAAGTCATATTGATCGACACAATGGGTGCCTGATGCCGCTCGACCATCAAGACGGTCAACCCGTTCGCCAATTTATGCTCGATGACGCGATCGGCCAATCCGGGAGAAGCCTCCGCAAGGCCGAGGTTAACGCTGAGTATCAAGCCGATGCACCCGATGAGAGCGAGACTATTCCATGCTTCCCTAAACCTTGACCTCAGCCTCAACCTGTTTTTCATTCGAATATCTCCATCAATTCTTCCGGTCGTTCAATGAACCAGTCCGGCTGGCATGCAGCCATTTTTTCCCAATTCCCCATCCCATAGCCCACGGCGCAGACACGGATTCCGGCATTGTGTCCGCCATTGATATCGTTTGTGCTGTCTCCAACCAGCACCGCTCGCTCCTTTGGCACGTTCAGTTGTTCCAAGATGTGCAGGAGCATACCCGGCTCAGGTTTCAACCCAAACCCGTTGTCACCTCCGATGACGAACTGGAAATGATGGGCACCCAACCCCTTGAGAATCACTTGCGTGTACTCGATCGACTTGTTCGTAGCCACAGCTTTCTGCTTGCCGGCGAAATGGATCAAGGATTCTTCGACCCCGGGATAAAAGGTAGTGCGATCTAAACAATGCGTGAGGTAATGCCCGCGAAAAACCCGTAGCGCCTCCTCGAAGCTCACACGCTGGTCCTCTCCCACAGCCAGCCGCAACAACTTCTTCACTCCATCGCCGACAAACCCGAAGATCTCTTCGACCGGGCGTTGCGCTAGCCCCAGTTCCGCCAACGTCAAGTTGACGGACAACGCGATGTCCCATTTCGATTCGATCAGGGTCCCGTCGAGATCAAAAATCAGCAGATCAATCGGCGTCTTTCCCATCTCATTTTGCCTTTCGCAGCTCATCTAGCAATCGCGTCAGGCTCTTTCGGTTGGCGTCGTCGGTTTCCTTTAACAGAGCTTCCCGAACGAAGTTAATCATGCGTTGCTGTCCCACGTGCGGAGGCAATATCGGTTCGACGATCTTCCAACGATTTCGGACTGCCTTGACACGAACACGAATTTCTTCGACAGATGGTTCCAGTATGAAACCCGCGGTTTCCATGTAGACCGATCCGATCACCTGGAATGTGACCGGAATGACCACTTCCATCCGGTCAACCACTTCCCATTGCCGATAGTGTTCGGCAACCGAAAACCCTCGAATCACGACGATCCGCCCCCAAGCCCGTTCTTCCTGCCAATCCGTATACGGATTGAGTGCCTCATACGAAAGCGAATCAAGCTTGGCCCCTTTTTTATCAAGTGTAAAATACTTCTTCACAATCTCAGCGGGCGAGCGGTCGAGCCCTCTCAACTGAGCGAAAACAGCTGTGGTGTTCAGAAGCGCTACGCACAGGGTCCAGAAGACGATGTGCTTGGGAAGACTGCCGGCCGACAGATTGAACCTGGGCAACGTCCACACCTACCTTGATAAGGAAAATCGATGAGACTCGTCGGCGGAGATAACCCTGATGCGAACCAAGGCTACTGATCCGGCCATCGGAGAACCCAACTACCCGTTCATTTTATCAAACGGCATTCCTGAAAGCATATCGATGAATGCAGTACAGGCCGAGAATTGACCTCCTTGAAGAACGCATGCTAGGGTTTTTCGCTTGGGTCGCATTGCCTGTCGATTCCGACCTAGTTTCAACCATAGGAGGGTGATGCAACGTCGCTGGACGAGTCTGTTCCTCATTCTCGTCGCGCTTATGGCGGTTGTCCCCCTTGGATTCCCCACGTGGGCAAGCTGCTCATACGCCGTCGATTCGGCAGCGCAACAGCAGACCGCTCAACCGACGATCGGAGATGGTAGACCTTCCGATAAGAATAAATCGATCCAACAGACTGCGCCGCAAAAGGCCTACGATCTGCTCGCGCGCTTACAAGATCGCCACGGTATTCCGCTACCGGGCTATGTAGGGGGACGGGAATTTCACAATCGTGAACGTCGGCTTCCGCGTGGACGCTACCGGGAATATGATGTGAACCGAAAAGTTCCAGGCCGATCTCGCGATGGAGAACGGCTCGTTATCGAGCAGGATAGCGGCAAAGCGTATTATACCGGGGATCATTATCAAACCTTCATTCCATTGAACTGAGATTCATATGACAGACCGACTGTCACGCCTCTCTTTGACAATCCATCTTCAATCGACCAGGGCGCCTTGGACCTCATTGCTCGTCTTGAAGAGCAGTCAGCTGGTTGAATCTCTCGTCGCAGTCCCGAAAGGATTTGTCTTGAAGATACTCCGTGGATCCAAGTGCCGCACAAGGGAAGGGTTATTTTCCGAATTCGCCCGCGTCCTGAGTTTTCCAGAGTATTTCGGGCACAATTGGGACGCCCTTGAGGAGTGCTTGGCAGACCTGGAATGGTTGCCGGCGAAAGGCTATGTCCTCGTCATTACCGATGCTGATGAGGTCCTGCCCGAAGACGAGGAAGATTATGAGACATTTCTAGAGGTCATCAGCGACGCGGGAGAAGCCTGGGGTACGGGACAGGCAGGGATGGGAATGTCACGAGGAATACCGTTCCATGTCATATTTGCCGTGACTGAACAAGGGAGACAGAAGCGCGCCCACTGGGGCATCCCCGACATTGCGGCTGAGCAGAATCAGCAATCGGAGACCAAGCGGCGGTCGGCTGGACGCCACCCTAAACGCTCCCGTAAAGGAGGAAGCCCATGAGATTGGCGCATCGCAGGAAAGGCTCTCTGCGGAACGATGAGAGAAGGACGGAGTCTTAATGACCCAAAACGGCTGCTCCAAGGAGGCTTGGAGCATGAATAGGACAAAGGGTGCTCTTAGAATTTCAGGGCTACATGCGCATTTTCTTGGTGACGTTTAAAAGCCCCGTCCAGTGAAAAAGAGCTGAAGCGGCAATTTCTTGACCTTTTCTCGCCTTGTTCGCTCTCCTCTGAAAAGATTCCCACCAATGGGCTCGAACCTGGTCGCGGTGGACGACACAGATTCCGTGAGTTTCACGTACATCGTCGAGGGGAGCTTTCTCACCGACCAATTCTGTCTTTCCCTCCCTCCGACACCAGGAGCAAATAATGATCATCCTTTATCCTCACACTGCGGACAACTTCTAATATGAGTCGTCCTACTCCCTCATATTCCTACGCAAAATCCAGACCTCGTTTGACATATGAGACTTATCGATTTTTGGGGAAGGATTATTCAAGAATTTCTTCAGGAGAAGTTCAGGTTGTATGAAAATGTTTCGCCGGATTTATCCTATGCAGACACTTTTTGACCCTATGTGAGGCAATTCGCGGCGCTCTTGTGCTGCCCACTCCTTCCTTGACCATTTCTCGTGGCGCGTGTTAGGGTGCGCGCCCGTTATGAAAACCTCTCGATCTTCAAAACTTTTTTCCCAAGCTCAACAACTCATCCCCGGCGGTGTGAATAGTCCCGTGCGCGCCTTTCGATCGGTTGGTGGGCAACCTCGGTTTATTCAACGGGCTAAAGGTTCGCGTCTCTATGATGTGGATGGAAATACGTACATCGACTACATCCTGTCCTGGGGTCCCATGATCCTCGGACATGCCCCCTCCTCCGTCATCAGCGCGATAAAGAAAGCTGCAGGAAAAGGGACGAGCTATGGAGCGCCGACTGAGTTGGAGGTGCAGTTAGCGCGCGAGATCCGTGCAGCATTCCCCTCCATGGAGAAAGTCAGGCTCGTGAGCTCAGGAACGGAAGCGGTCATGAGCGCGATTCGCGTCGCCCGCGGGTTTACGAGGAGGGATGGCATCCTCAAATTCGAAGGCTGCTACCACGGTCATAGCGACTATCTCCTCGCCAAAGCCGGTTCTGGACTTGCCACACTCGGCATTCCAGATTCATTGGGTGTACCGGCTGATTTCGCGAAACACACATTGACGGCTCCTTACAACGATGTCCGCGCCGTTCAGCATATTGTGAAAGAACATGGGAAGCGACTGTCATGTATCATCGTGGAACCGATCGCTGGAAATATGGGCGTGGTCCCTCCCAGCCAGGAATTTCTTGAGGGATTGCGAAAACTGACGATCGAGAATGATATCCTGTTGATTTTCGACGAAGTCATTTCTGGATTCAGAGTGGCATACGGCGGAGCTCAAGCTCTCTATGGAATAAAGCCGGATCTGACGGTTCTGGGAAAGATCATCGGCGGGGGATTGCCGGTCGGGGCCTATGGAGGTCGAAACGATATTATGAATCTAATCGCGCCATCAGGACCGGTCTATCAAGCCGGAACTTTATCAGGGAATCCTCTGGCCGTATCCGCCGGCTTGGCGACTCTCAAGCAGCTTCGGGTCAAGGGGATTTACAAAAAGCTCGACGACCGAGCAGCATCGTTAGCAAAGGGGATCGGCAAAGCGGCTAAGAAGTTCGGCATCACGCTGACGCAAACACGGGTGGGATCTATGTTGACGTCGTTCTTTACGCCCGGACCGGTGGTGGATTGGAACAGCGCCAAACTATCTGATACCAAACGTTACGGGCAGTTCTTTCACCAGATGCTTGATCAGGGTATCTATCTTGCCCCGTCTCAATTCGAAGCGGCATTTCTCTCAACCGCTCACACCGGTGCCGATATCGAGAGAACGATCCGAGCGGCGTACATTGCATTCAGGAGTCTTTAACTACACCCTCGTGGAGAACACTTCGTATCTTGTAAGATACAAGTCGTAAGTCGTTGAGATACGAAATTGCATGCTCTGACGTACTTTTCACGGAAGACACGACTCTATTCATCGTCATCATCATCCGCTTCAAGCGCTTCCTGCCTCTTTTGCTCCTCCATCGCATTATGTAGCAGCATGCGGATAAACACCGAATAGAGCGAGCCTTTCTCAAGCGTCCCTCCAGGTGGAACCGCAATACGTCCTTCCTTGATCATCCGGTCCATCCAGGCCTTTTGATCAGGAGCAAGCAGAATCGGGACTTCAATCAATCCTACGCGGCCGAACATTTCCATGGCTTAAACCTCCGTGACACAGCGTTCGTTGCTATATCAGCATGCGGTTTTCTCCGTTGTCAACCGCCTGAGCCAGGCTGGCACAATCCCTGCGTTCTTCTCACATCATGATTCTCTCTTATTTGAAAACCCTGTTACATTCCTTCGTCGTCTATCTAACAGTTTCTCTCGCCATACCGTTTCCTCTTAGCCTGGCACAGCAAGAAACGGCACCGCCCTTCGACTTCACCAGGACTCCCGATTTCGTCGAAAAGTCAGACTCGCGAGATTCGAGGGGCTCGTTCTCTTGTGATATCTGCCGGCCATTGGAGGGAAGACCCGGGAGCGATATCCCGCGCCGCCGCCGATTACGGGATAAGAAGCTCCATCCTCACAAGCACGCAAAAGGAATCTCCAAATCATCAAAACGAAGCCTGAAAAATCAGCTGCCGCGTCATAAGCTGGAACGAGATCAAACCCAATGAGGCGTCAATCGCAGCGTGAAGAGCTGTTAGAGACCGGTGAGACGGACGACAGCAAGCCCATATAAACACCTTCATCTCGTGATGAAATATTTGCGCGGTACGCGACCAGGTGATTACGGATTATCAGCTTTGGCTGACAACTCAGGCTGTAGGTCAATACGAGAAGGGCGCCTTGGTGAGGTGAAAACACCGACTATTTCTTTTTCTTCTCCTTAGGATTCTCCGAGAACAGAAGCCAGCCCAGCACGATAAACCCTATTGCCACACCGATAATCGCAAGCCAGGTCCCAAGCTTATCCATTGCCGATTCTCTCCTCCCGGAGTTGCATTCAGTAGATCGAAAACTCTCTTCAGAATTTCGCCTAGACCACAAACGCCTGTGCACAATTGTTTCACGAAACGCACCGGCCGTTATTCGGAAAGCGGTCCCGACTGTAACGCGGCGACGATCGCTTTGTCGAGGCGCTTCACCGCACCCTTTCCATCCGTCACCGCAAGTCTCGCCGATCCCTCTACTACAACGCGCCCGCTGTCTCGTTCACGCACGATGTGAGAAAACGTGATCGACGCCTGATTCAACTCTGGAATGTTAGTTTCAAT
>NZ_CDLUDY010000175.1:0-3923 GCF_975968855.1 Petrachloros mirabilis | reverse complement strand
CTCGACGTGCAGAGCCGCCTGCGGATTTGGGACTATGTGCGGATGCTGAAGGGGCAGGGAATGACCATCGTCATGACCACCAACTATCTCGACGAGGCCGACCAACTGTGCGATCGGATCGCGATTATCGACGGAGGGAAAGTGAAGACGATCGGCTCTCCGGCAGAGCTCAAGGTCGGCCTCGGCGGTGACATCGTCTCGGTTACCTTAAAAGAGATCGGTATGACGGCTTCGTTGGAAGCGGCCTTGAAGGGCCAGCCCGCAATCAAGTCGGTGCGGGCCACGGACAAGGGCCTCGATATCCGGGTCGAATCACCGGAGAAGGCCCTGCCTGCGATTTTAGAGTCGGCCAATCGGTTAAACTGCGGAATCGAGTTCATTCAATACAATCGGCCTCGCCTGGACGACGTGTTCATCGCCCATACGGGACGGGCGATCACGGAATCCGTTCCGGAAGCCGAGACAGCATAGAGGAATAACGTGGCCGAATACTGGCAAGAGATCAGCGCGCTGACGATGCGGTGGGTGCGGCGGTTGAGTCGTGAAAAATTCAGTATGCTGTTCACCCTCGTTCAGCCGATGCTGTTCTGGCTGATCTTTTTCGGGAATCTGTTCCAGCGCGTGGCGGATACGCAAGTGACGCAGGCGCCGAACTACATCAGCTTCCTGGCCGCCGGTGTCGTCGTGATGACGGTCCTCAACAACGGACTGGCCGGCGGCGTGGACTTACTCTTCGATAAAGAGAACGGGTTCTTGGAGCGGCTGATGTCGACGCCGATCCGCCGCTCGTCCGTAATCCTGAGCCGATTTATCTTCGTGACGTCGATCACCAGCCTGCAAGTGCTGGTGATGCTGGCGGTGGCTTTTCTCTTCGGGGTGCAACCGGCGACCGGATTGCTGGGGATTGCCATGATCTTGGTGATCGGAATGATGTTCGGGGTCGGATTGACGGCCATTTCGATGGCCATGGCCTTCTCCGTGAAAAGCCATGGCGATTTCTTCTCTGTACTCGGCTTCTTGTCGCTGCCGATGATATTCTTGAGTTCAGCCCTGGTGCCCTTGGCAGCCATGCCGGACTGGATGAGTTTCCTGGCGAAGTTCAATCCGATGACCTGGGCGATCGATGCGATCCGCCCGTTGATCTTGACGAGCTGGAGCGATGCGCTACCGCATGTGGTGATGGTTGTGGTCGTCATGGTGATCTTCGATGCGATCTGTTTGTATGGCGGGGCGAAGGCCTTCCGCCGTGCCATGGGGTAACAGGATGTCAGTTGGGGTATTGAGTCCCCTGTGCTCGCGCACCGCGGCACGCAAGGTGTATCAGAATTTCAATCAAGGGCGGTGCTCGGTGGACGCGCGCAGTTGGGTATTCAACACCCCAACTGTGGTGAGGGGGAGATAGTGGTTATACCCGAAAGTCAGATCAGAGCCCTCATCCGGTTGCTGGCCGACGAAGACGACAAGATCGTCCGGACGATCAGCAGCAAGCTGATCGATATTGGCTCCTCCGCCGTTCCCCTCCTTCAAGAAGCGGAAATCGAACAGCCGGAAATGGCGGAGCGCATTGCCTCGGTGCTGGAGGAGATTCGCGGCGGGAAGCTCGAAGACGAGCTTATCGATCTGGCTGCATTGCCCGATGAGCGGATGGATCTGGAGCAGGGCACCTTTCTCATCGCCCGCTATGCCTACCCGTCTTTGGATGTCGGGAGCTATACACGCCAGCTCGATGAGATGGCGCAGGAGGTTCTGGATCGCATCGGTCCGAGAGCCTCAGGTGAAGAAACCGTCAAGACCCTTAATCGCTACCTGTTCACGGAACAGGGGTTCAAGGGCAACACAAAGAACTATTATGAAGTGGAAAACAGCTATCTCAACCGTGTGATCGACCGCCGTACCGGGATTCCGATCAGTCTTTCCATAGTGTATTTGCTCATCGGGAAACGGCTCCGTCTTCCGGTGCATGGCATCGGAATGCCGGGACATTTTCTGGTGAAGTACGAATCGGACCGCTATAGGATCTTCGTCGATTGTTTCAACGGCGGGGCGTTGCTCACGGAAAAGAATTGCCAGCGGTTCTTGACGGAAGCTGGATACGGGTTTGATGAGAGATACCTTCAACACAGCCCGGTGCGGGCGATCCTTTCACGGATGATGAAGAATCTTCTCGCGATCTATGCGAAGGTCGATGATCCGATGAAGAAAGCCCGCCTGACGAAGTTCATGGAGATCCTTGGGTGTGAAATCAAAGAAGGCGGGCTGTAGAGGCCGACGTCTCCGGAAGCGCGAATTGATTTCTTAAATCTTGATTGTCATCAGATCGCGTGCCAGCGTGATCGGTCCGTCGAACGATTCCCCTGCCTGTTCCTTCACGTTATATCGTTCCGCAATCTGGTAAAAGTGTGACAGCAGGAGCCGGCCAAGGCCGGCCTCTTGTGCGACCCGACCGCATTCTCCTGCATGAAGATGTGCGGGCCCGGGCTTGTTCGCCGGGAATGAACAATCGAGCACGGCAACGTCGGCATCTCCGCATAACCGAACAAGATTGTCACAGTAGAGGGTGTCGCCTGAATAGGCCAAAGCCTTCCCTCGATAGTCGATTCTGTATCCGACACAGTGAAGGTCTGGGACATGTGTCATGGTTCGCGGGGTAATCCTTGTGTCCCCGATCGTGAAGCTCCGGTCTCCTACTTCTTTGAATATGACCTTGAAAGGCGGACGTGAAAAACTCGGGAACGTTGCCATGATTATGCCCAGGAGACGTTTGGTTCCTCGAGGCCCAATCACCGTGATGCCGGGACGATGCCCGCCTCCGTACTTTGCGTAGATGACGGCATCGAAAAAGAATGTGATGAAATCCGAAAAGTGATCCGCATGGAAATGTGAAAAGAGGATGTGGGTGATTCTATGACGGTTAATCCCGGTCTTCATGAGGTTGGTTAACGTTCTCGGACCGAAATCCAGCAAGAAGGTGTTGTCCGTTCGGACGAGATAGCCTGCCGCTGCGCGTGTGGGGTGTATATTCGTACCCGAACCGAGTATGGTCAACCGCAATGCATTCCTCCTTTACGAGCCGTGTTCCTGAAAGCTGTCTCGTATTCTTATCAATAATGATCGCGCCGTTTCAGCATCCCGTTGCGAGAGTGCGTGTGCGAAGAAAGGCCTGAGGAAGGCGATATGTGCGGCGAAGACTTTCTGGTAGAGGGAGTGGCCTTTGTCCGTTAATCGTATCTTCGTACAACGTTTATCGCGGGAGACGGGCTCCCGACGGATCAAGCCCTTCTTCGCCAACCGATCAAGCACGCCGGTCAGCGTCCCTTTCGTCACCAGTGTCTGGGAGGACAGTTCCGAACAGGTCAGGCCTTGAGTATCGCCGAGGGTTACGATCACGTCGAATTGCGACGGGGTCAAACGCATCGATCGAATGTGACGGCTGTCCGCCCGCCAGAAGGCAAGGTAGGCCTCGACCAGAGGCCGGAGGACCTTGAGATAGGGGTCGTCCTGAAGATCGGGCAGGTCCATTGATGCGAGAGAATAGTCCGTGTGTAAACAGAGATTCAAGCGCTGGCATTTTTCGCATCCGCTGGCGGAGTTTTTCGGTACCCTGCTATGATGCGCTGGCTATGCTTCGACGTTCTGAAGGCAATGTGAATTTAGCGGCAATCGTTCTCCTGTTGGGGATCGTGATCGCCTCGGTGTGGGTCTGGAAACGGTTGTCCCTCGAAACACAGGACTACATCGTGGACCAGGCTGTGCCGATCGTGCTTATGGCTGGGGTGTGCCTGGCTCTCCTGTCTGTGGCGGTGCGGGCGATTCGACGCAGGCAACAAAAATTACGACGGAGGGCAAAGCTCCTGGCGCTGTTTGAGCGTGAACCGGCACGCGAGAAAAGACTGGAAATCGCCTTTACGCTGATCGAGTTGAAT
>NZ_CDLUDY010000174.1:0-2581 GCF_975968855.1 Petrachloros mirabilis | reverse complement strand
TATGGACTTCTCTGCTATGACCTGAAGGGAAGTCTGCTTTGGAAAAAGCAGATGCCGATTCCAATCACACAGTGGGGCTCTGGCACTTCGCCCATCCTGGCAGGTAACAAGTTGATCCTCGTTCGTGATCAGTATCGTGGGCGAGGCGACAAAAAAACGCCTGCATACGTAATGGCATTGGACGCGAAAGATGGCACAACCATCTGGGAAAAAGAACGGCCGAGTGAGCCGTCGTGGTCGACTCCTGTTGTGAGACCGACTAGCAGCGGCGAGGAATTAGTTGTTTTCGGACGCAAGCGACTAATTGCCTATAATCTCCGTGATGGCTCTGAGCGTTGGAGCGTCGACGGACTACCTCTTGATGCAGTCGGCGTGCCAGTAATGGGCAGCGGCCTCGTCTTTGTTGCAGGGACTGAGATTGGTGGCGATCCCGAACAACCGATTGCTGTTCCCGATTTTGGCGAAATCGTCGACCGGTATGACAAGGACAAAGACGGTAGGATTTCGCGGGACGAAGCGCCACGTGAAGTTTCAATCGATCCGAGAGACCGACCAGGCGCCGCCGTCATGTCTCTACACAGTTGGTTCTGGCAGGCCGATAAAGACCAGGATGGATTCGCTACTCGCGAAGAGTGGACAGAAGCTTCGGAGGCCACGTCTAACCGTTTTACGAGATTTCAAGATGCCGCGGTCGCAATTCGTCCCGGTGGAAACGGCGACGTTACGGAAACCCATGTCGTTTGGCGAGTTGGTCGCGGTATTCCAGACTCTCCATCTCCCTTGTACTACGAGGGGCGTCTTTACTTAATCAAGACCGGAGGAATCGTCTCATGCCTCGACGTGAAGACCGGAGAGCTGAAGTTCCGATCTCGCTTAGGAAGCGGAGGGCCGTACTCGTCATCACCTGTCGTCGCCAACTCCAACGTCTACGTCGCGTCTGAACGCGGTGTCATCGTTGTGTTTAAGGCGGGAGATAAAGCTGAGGTGTTGTCAAAGAATGACCTTGGCGAACGCATCATGGCGACACCGGCATTCGTTGATGGAAAGATCTATGTTCGCACAGACGAGCATCTCTATGCCTTCGGGCGTTGAATCGCCTTAAGCGCACTGGTCCTTTTCACCGCCCGCAGATTGGACCATCCTTCCTGCTGGCGGTCAATTCATCCGAAGCGACTTACCAATTTTCCTTCGACGCCGCGGATCGCACTAGGGCCGGCTGTTGCCAGCCGCCCCCCGCCCAGATCCGTACGTGAAGAATTACCTCATACGGCTCTTGCCGCGAGTCGATCGCGAAATCGCTTGTTTGGATAACGATGAAAGATCCGTGGCTGCGGAATGTGCCTGCGCGCCAAGCGATGCATTCGCGACCAGGTCCATTTACTCCGCTGGCTGCGTCGCCGCAGCGGATGGAGCCATAGCTTATGGATATCGTCGGTGAATGTACGTAGGCGAACTATGTTGCCGGGAACGGCGTGATAGTTTTCCACGCATGCTCAGGTTCTTCGACTCCGCCGTGTCCACCTGGATCTCACCAAAACGATCCCGGATAGTGTTGCCTTCCGGATGTCCAAACACGGTCGGCACACGAAAAACGAGATGTGCGGTCATAGACTTCTTGTCGTTCGGAATCACGTGATTGCGAGGAACCGCCGACCATCGAGGGGCGCGCTATGTGGTTCAAACTAGCTCTGCGACCTGAATTGAACCATCGCGAGCTGCCGCGGCGAACCGATCATAATCCTCATCAACTTGGTCAATGTAACGCAACGCGAACCGGCCGAATGCCTCCTCAAATACCTTCGAATTTCCAATGTACCCGGCGATCATTGCCGCATCCCCCGACTTTGCATGGGCAAGCGACGTTGCCCAACCACATAGACGACAATGCTCGATGAAATTGCTCATCTTCGTCTTGCCTGGGATAAGTTCGGCTCCGCCTTTCATGTCGCGTAGTTGACGGACATAAAACTGAAACCCGTCTAGCTCCCCCCAACCCAGAAATATATCCGGCGACCCCTGAATCAGCCGTTGTCCCATTACGACGCGGTGACCCTCATTTAAGTGCGTTCTCGGCTGAGGGAAGTAAGGCTTCAGTGCGCTGGGTTGTGCTTCTTTCACTTGGAGAAAAAGTGGATCAGAGGAATGCGCCCCCTGCAAAAACACGACCCAACAGTGGGTACCAACGCTTCCCACGCCGACAACTTTGCGGGCGACATCGACGACTTGATATCGGGACAGCAATTCTCGACGGTCTTCCGCCAGTGATTCGAGATAGACTTCCAGGAACATTCCGAGCGCTTCTCGGCTAGGTCGTCCGCTTGCTATCGTTTCAACATGAAATATCAATGGCGGTTCGTCGATAATGCGACATCGGTCGTCAACAAGTTCGGTCATTTTTTCCAGAACTTGCAAGTGGTTGCGCTTGCTGGCTCTTTTGAAGACAGCTCCAGCGCGTTGTCGCGCATCGGGCGATATCACATTCAAGATGCTCTGCTCATCGATGGTCGCGTACCAGACCTCCATGAACCCCATTTCAGAGTACTCGTGGAGATGCTCTCGATATCCCTCCAATGTCGCTCGC
>NZ_CDLUDY010000173.1:0-13722 GCF_975968855.1 Petrachloros mirabilis | reverse complement strand
GTATGGGTTCGCCGAGCGCAGAGAATGTCGAAAATCCCACTCTCTCCCCCTTAGGAGGGATATATTCTACGAACACGCGAAGCTACACTGCATCTAGCATGGAACGAACCAGGCAATACCACCGCGGGCTCTACCGCCTCCCGCTTCGCTATCCAGTAATGTATTGCGTTTATTCGACGGTCGGCGAAGGTACGATTTCTAACATCTCGGCAGTCGGCTGCACGATCGAAACCGACGAACCGCTGCTGCACGCGCAACAGCTGGCGCTCCGCCTCATCCTCCCCGACAAGACCGAATCATTGCCGATCGACTCGGCACAAGTCCGGTGGGTGCAGGGCACGAGAGCAGGCGTCGAGTTTTTACAAGTCGATCGAGAAGCCAATCTCCGTCTGCACAGTTTCGTATGGGACCGGATGATCGAGCGGATTCAGTTCATCCATCAACAACGTTCTGCTTTATCCTAACTTCAACCGGCTCTTTTTCTTTCCGATAATCGCAAGGCAGACCAGCCCGATTCCGATCCAGACCAGCTCGCGGAACCGCCGCAACAACGCGAAGGTGATACCGGTGACGTCGCTGTAGCCGAAGGTTTTGAGAAGCAACAAGTTGCCCCCATCCTGCGCACCGAGACTGCCGGGGATGAAAAATGTGCCACCTTTGATAAAAACAGATAGGGCTCCGATGGACAACGCCGACATCAACGTAGAAGGACCACCGAGATAATAAATGATGACGAAGACTTCCAGCGCTTCTGCCAGCCACCCCAGAAAGTAAACACCCGTCGATGCATAGAACGTCGATTGATGCTCGGTGTAAAAATTCAAAATCGTCCGGTCCAACTCTTTCAGTTTGTCTTCTTTCGCTTCAAGAAACCCGATCCGGAGCCCTATCCTTCGCAGCATCCCCAAGATCCATGTGAAGAGACCGCGACGCTGGACAAGCACGAAAGCAGCCGTGCCGAACAGCAGCAGTCCCACACTGAGTAGTCCCGCCGCCACAACCTGACCGGATGATCCGCCTGCCCCCAAGACCCAAAATCCCACAGCGATACCGATCAGGATAAATAAAACCTGCGCGATCGTCATTGTCGTCTTCGCGATGACCACAGAAGCAAGCCCTTCGACCATCGGGACCTCGTACTTCTGCAGTAAATACGCCTTGAGCGGCTCGCCTCCGACGTAGCCGGTCGGCGTTGTCATGTTCACAACTTCACCAGCCGTGCGGATCGCGAACACGCGCCAGAAGGGAATATGGCGCGCGGAAGGCCCCAGTGTCATCTTCCAGCCATAGGCTTCCAGCAAGTACATGAGGAGGGAAGGAATTAAGATCACAAAGAGTGCGATCGGTCCAAGCTCAGCCGCTGCCTCGTAGATATTGCCTGGCCCGATATGCCAAACGAGGAAACTAAGCGTGAGGAGACCGAGGGTGAATAGAAGAATTCTCAACACGTTGCCCGATTACTTTCCCTGGGAGGCTGAATATCGTTTCCCGGCAAGTCCGCAGGACGCCAAACCCGTGGGGGGTACTGCCGGTGATCCTTTGAGTGAGGTGAGCTACAGAGCACGAAGCCGGAAGCTGTTTTCAGCATCCCCTTAGACACTCACGACTTCGTGGCCACAGCGGACGGTCGGATTACCCAGACCATGATCATCGCAAATACTATCGAGCCGATCGCGGCAATCCACAGGAACCAATCGAGCTTGCCGAGCATCGCAAAAATCAGCACAACAACGGAGAAGTCTCGACTGGCAACGTTCTTGAGCATGAAATCAGACCATGCCGCATGGATAGGCGTTTTCCATTCGCTCGCCTGTTTGATCCTCTGTGCCCGATTGACGAGTGTAAATGACAGTGCATTGCCAAATATCGCTGAAGCCCCTAAGGCCAACGGAATCCAGGATCGTTCTGAGCCGACCTCATGTAGAAATGCCCCAGCTGCAATACCACCAAAAATTGCCATATGCACCACATTGTCCATAGCTATGTCGAGCCACGCCCCAAATGGAGATTCGGTAAACGTGAGCCGTGCGACTTCGCCGTCACAACAATCGATAACGGCTGCGAACTGGAACAGCAGCGCCGCGGCAATCGCCGCTGCATACGTCCCGACACCGAACAAACCCGCTGCTGCAAGACCGATCACTGTCGCCACAATGGTAATGGCATTGGGCGATAATCCCATCGCTACGAATCCGCGTGTGAACCACCGCGAAAGCTTCCGGTTAAAGAACCGATCGACGAAGCCTTCAAATTCGCCCTTCAATGAGGAATACAGCCTCCGCTCGGCTCGGCGAATGTCTTCGGCGTTGTGCACGTCTTGATACCATGCGCCAGAATCGACTCCGACCGTCACCACGCGCAGTCGGCCTTCACAGGATGCCCGTTCGAGCCAGCGACGAACCGGGAGCGAACCTGCTTCCGGTGCTTCCGGTGCTTCCGGAGCTGTTCCGCGCAACACACTGGCAGGGAGGACCACCAGATCGGCGGCAACCGAATCCTCTGTTCCCTCCTGCCTTCGATCGAACGACGGAAGCTCTGGAGCGGTTGCCCGCCTTCCCTGGGCCACGACAATCGCCTGCCCGTCTTGCACATCCTGTCGCAACTGTTCAATGAGAGACCGAGAAAAGACCCCGCCGACACCGGAGAGCAAACAGAAACCGTGTGCCTCCGCCGCCAGCCCTTCCCATGTCCGTTGATCGTCCAGCGGAAACTCTCTGATCGGCATCCAGCGGACAGGAATCGTCACCCGGGGACCTTTGAGGAGCGCCTGCTTCAGCTGCTCCTCTTCCGAACCGACCAGCACGATGAGTTGTCGGATTCCCGCACGCTGAAGGGTCAACACCGTTCGCGCGAATAGCCCGATGCCGACGATCTGTGTGATCGGGCTAACCGCGTACCGAACCGGTGCACCGAACAGATCTACGGATGGCAACAGAATTGCGGTCGACAACCCCTGAACATCGGCCTGCTTCTGGATCAGGCTTTCACTCATTGCGTTTGTCTCTCGTATCTCATTGTGCGTTATTCATGTAAGCGGTTATGCTTTGAAAACGACGCTCCACGAAGCACAACCTCTACAGCTTCGGAAGAATATCCCGCTCGGCCTTTTCCACATCATCGGGAAAATCAATCTCCGTCCATGGCAGGCCCCCAATCACTTCGTATCCCACCTTAACCGCACGGAAGAACTCGATCAGCGCATCTTCATATTCCATCTGCCAGGCCTCACGGTCGACGAACGTCCTGAGCGAGGCAACAACGTGCGGCGTATCCGCATGCCGCACTTTTAAGAAGCCGACGCCTTCCCCGGCATGATCATACCGCGACGGGATTTTTTTCGTCAGAGCGATGACGCGTCCTCCTTCGGCGACGACCATACATTCCTCGCCCGTCTGTTTTACAGTATCGTCCATGAGGAGCGCATTGGGATAGGGAGACTGGACTAAGCGTCGCAGGATTTCCCGGTGGAACAGGACATCCGCATCCATCACAATGACATCGTCATCCAACGCCGTGCGTGCAACCCAGAGGGACGAGATGCTCCCCCGATGGAACTGCTCGTTGACCAAGAAGTTGACACGGAGTCCGAACGAGTTGGTCTCGACCGCCTTCCGGATCATTTCCTGTTTGTACCCGACGACAATATCGGCTCGCGGGATATTGAGACTGGCCAGACATTCCAAATAGCGATGCAGCAGACTTTCCCCGCCGATTTCGATGAGACATTTCGGGCGGTGTTGGGTGACAGGCCAGAGACGTTTCCCGACACCGGCTGCAAGGATTATAGCTTTCATGCGGCGACGAAGATCCGTTCGACGGCGTCGAGGAACGAGGTGAACTGCTCCTCGGTCAATGCGCCCATATTGGCCACGCGGAAAATCTTATTCTCGAGATTCCCTTGTCCCGCATAGATGACGTAGCCCTGCTCTTTCAACCGATCATGTAAAGATTGGTAGGTCAACCCGTCCGGCAAATAATAGGCTGTAATCGTGTTAGACATTCGGTCCGGCGTCAGAACCGGCTTGATTCCCAATTTGACCATTCGTTCACGGATCAACGTCGCTATCTTCTTGTATCGCTGAATGCGCTTCGAAACACCCTCCTCCAACAATTCATTGAGTGCTTCATCGAATGCATAATAGACCTGTACGGCCGGCGTGAAAGGAACCGTGCCCCGGCCTTGATCGTCGACGTAGTGTGTGAGGTGCAGGTACCAGGAGCGTTTCGGGTAGGCGCGCATCCGCTCCAGAAATCCTTTCCGAACCAAGACAAAGGAGACGCCGGGAAAGCCCTGAATACATTTACCCGCCGTACCGACAACCATATACATGTGCGAGCCGGCAACATCGATCGTTTCCCCGGCCAGTGAACTGACGGCGTCGACGATGAATGCGCGGTTCTGACTGTCGACAACGTCGGCGATGTCCTTGACGGGATTGATTAAGCCGGTGGTGGTTTCATGATGCACCATGGCCACGGCATGAACTTCCGGATGCTGCCGGAGTGCGAGTCTCAGCCGTTCCGGATCCGGCCTCACTGTCCACTCGTATTTCAACTCCGAGACACCCAGCCGGTTGAGCCCGACCATCTGCGATAACCGTTCTCCATAGACACCGTTATTGATGATCAACATCCGTTTGCCATGAGGTAGCGAGGACATCATGGCAGATTCGACCGCGGACGTACCCGATCCTGTCATCACAACCGCAGCATACTCATTCTCCGCACCGGGCACGAACGCCTTAAGTAATTTCCCTTGAATCCGATGCAACAGCTCGGTGAATTCAGATTCCCGATGGCAGATATCCGGCCGAAGCAAGGCCTGCCGTACGCGCTCGGTGACGTTTACGGGCCCTGGGTTTAATAGCATCATGGGGAGTACCGACGAGAGGTAAACGGCACAGGACTGACGGCGGGATTCTCCCTACCAACGGTTCACTGCCGTTACCTCTTGCCTGCCTTTCTATTCAATCGTTTTCATGAACCGTTTCGTGATGTCTGCTGGTTCGTGGACAACACGCCCGACATCTTCGGCAAACTCGTTCACCTTGACCAGCAGCATGCTCGGACCGTCCTGTTTGAGCATTTCCTTAAATTCATAGACGAGATCATCACGATCCAACACGCGCTCCACATTCACATAACCGGCGGCTTTCGCGACCTTCTCCAAGTGGACGACGTTCGAAATCGTCGGCTGGTTGCCCGTTGTCCCGTACACCTCATTATCGAAGACAACGTGGACGAAATTCTTGGGCTTCAACGCCCCGACCGTCGCGAGCGTACCCATCCCCATCAACACGTTGCCGTCTCCGTCAAACACAACAACTTGTTTATGGGGCTTGGCAAGAGCGACCCCCAGTCCAATAGCAGGAGCATTGCCCATCGAACCGATCATATAAAAATGGGTGGGGCGATCCGAGATCTTGTGGGCTTCGCGCGAGGGAAACCCATTACAAATTATAACCGGCTGATCCGTCAGGAGTTCCAATAAGGCAGTGATGGCCTGTGCGCGACTGATGAGAGTCCCTTCTTCCGGTCTCATGGATGCAGCCCTTTCACGACACCCTTGGGAATGATGAGCGCGACCGGAATCCGCTGCTTCATGAAGGTTCCTGCCACCCACTTGAAGTCCTCGATCGCTGTTTTTTCGGTCAAAGTCCGGTGAGGAATTTTCATCGTATCGAGAAACTGAGGCATCACCTCCCCCATGACCAAATGCTCTGGCGCATCCTTGCCACCTTGACCGCGCCACGAAACGATCAAAATACAGGGCTGACGATAGATCATGTTCAAGGAAATGAGGGTGTTGAGAGACGTGCCTAACCCGGAGTTCTGCATGAGAACAGCGGGGATCTTCCCTCCCATATAGGCTCCGGCCGCCATCGCCACCGCTTCGTCTTCCCGCACGGCAGGCGTATACAAGCGCCGGTCCATGAGTTCCGCAATAATTCCTCCCAGAATCGAGTCGGGGACTCCCGTGAAGAAGTTCACCCCCATATCCTGCATGGCTTGCACGAAGGCGTCGCTGTCGATCATATCGCTCCGTTCTTTCCTGGCTGAAATTCCTAAAATCGTCGCGCATTATAAGCCAGGCCCCGACGCATTCTCAAGGAAACGGTCACTGTTGCGGGATCGCGGACGAGCATGGTACGTTGCCCGAATGACGAGAGTGCTTCTGGCAACGGGACTCCTACTCTTGTTGCTCTCTCCCACACCGTCTGATGCGGTGTCAATGACGAACGATCCCAAGGGATTCAGGAATATTCCCTGGGGCTCGCCTCTAGCATCACGGACGGATCTGGAGGTTTTTCGAGAGACTCCTCGTGTGATTGAATACCAACTCAAGGGCCAGCCTCCCACCTTTGCGGATGTGCCTGTGGAAATGATTCGATTGTCTTCCATAGACAACCAATTCGCCCGCGTGACTATCCGCTACAAACAGGAAGAGACCCATAAGAAGATCCTTGCATTCCTTGAACGGGAATTCGGCCCGCTTGAGCGAATACCGGGACAAATGGTTCGCGGGCTGAATCAGCAATACACGTGGCGCGGGAGCGAAACCGAGATCAATCTTACGTACCACGCCAACAACGAGCGGGGATATATCTTTATCGACAGCCGGACGCTGGCACCGCGTTTTATCGACTTCATCACAGACTCAGCGGAATAACTCATGACTTCGACACACTCGGAATTTCGGCTGCTGGCCAGAATGCTCACAGGAGGGGTTATCGGCGCAGTGTTAATTTTCCTCGGGACCGCAGCCCAGGCCGTGCCTATGGTTAACGACCCTGACGGCTTCGAGGGGATGAAGTGGGGATCGAAGTTGTCGACGGCGGAGAATTTGAAGCTGGTGGAAGATACAGGACGGCATAGGACCTATGAATTGAAGTCCGGCGAGGTCAAACTCGGGGATACCCCGGTTAGTTCGCTGCGATTCACCTCCGTGGAAGACAAACTTGCTCGCGTCACCGTCCGCTACGAGGGGAAGGACGCCCATGACAAGATCCTGGCATTTCTGCAATCACGCTACGGCCCACTGGACCGCACACCAGGACAATTCTCGGTCGGACCGGTGAAATTCTATTCTTGGCAAGGCTTCGATACTGAAGTCACACTACGCTATCAGACCAAAACCGACCTCGGCATCATCTTCTTCGAGAGCCAGAACCTGCGTGCCCTGATGAACGACGGAAATTCCCCCACGGTTTTCTAACCTACCTTCTCCTCTTGCACACGTCTCCGCAAAGTTTTGGTTGACATCCGCGCCAAGCTTTCGCATCATGCGCGGACCATGCACAATGCCGAAAAGCTACGAGCCGCGCTCAAAAGACCCGGAGCACTTAAAATCGTGGGAGCCCACGATGCCCTCAGTGCACGCTTGATCGAACGCGCCGGATTTGACGGTGTCTGGGCCAGCGGGTTTGCCATTTCTGCTTCGCTGAAGTGCATCCCGGACGCGAGCTTCATTACCTCCAGCGAACAACTCGAGGTCGAGCGTAATATCGCAGAAGCCGTGAACATTCCCGTTATCTCCGATTGCGATACGGGATACGGGAACGCCTTGAACGTGATGCGGACCGTAAACGACCGCGAACGGGCCGGTGTCGCCGCCATCTGTATCGAGGACAATGTTTATCCGAAACGTTGCAGTTTCTATGCAGGTGTTCGCCGCGAACTCATCCCGATCGAAGAACATTGTGGGAAGATCAAAGCTGCTAAAGCCGCACAGATCTACCCCGAATTCATGATCATCGCGAGGACCGAAGCCTTGATCGCCGGCTGGGGGCAGGAAGAAGCGTTGAAACGTGCGGAGGCCTACGCTGAAGCGGGGGCCGATGCCGTCCTGATCCATTCGAAATCGAAAAAATTCGACGAGTTGAAAGCTGTCTACAAGGCCTGGTCAGGCCGTGTACCGTTGGTAGTTGTCCCAACGATCTTCGATCAAACGACGGCCGCGGAGATGGAGGAGGCCGGCGTCAAGATTATCATCTATGCGAACCAGCCTGTGCGGGCAGCGATCCGGGCAATGCGCGACACCCTGGACCTCATCAAACACGACACGCGTCCCGGCGCTGCGAACGACCGGATCGTCACGCTGCCGGAGGTCTACGACATCGTCGGCGTACCGCAGATGGAGCGGGACGAAAAACAATTCCTGCCGGTGGGAGGTGAAAAGATCACGGCCATCATTGCTGCCGCCGGATTTGAAAAACAGTTGCTCCCCTTGATCGAGGACAAGCCGAAGTGCCTGCTCGACATCAAGGGGAAGACTATCTTGGAGCGCGCCGTAGCAGCGCTCAACGACTGCAACATCAAGGACATTGCCCTGATCCGCGGCTACAAAAAAGACGCCATTGCCCTTCCGAACATCAAGTATTACGACAACGACCGGTATGAAGAGACCGGCGAACTGCATTCGATCTTCTGTGCCGACAACGAATTCAAGGGCCGCACCCTTATCCTTTACGGCGACATCATGTTCGACACAGCGGTGCTGGAGAAACTGCTCAAGAGCCCGGCGGATATTGCCCTCATCGTGGATCTCGCCTGGCTCGACCAGGAACAGCGCGGTGGCCCGCCTAGTCATCTCAATCCGGACCTCGTCACGCTGGCTGAAGCACCGGGGAAAAGTTATCTGTCCCGTTTCGTCATGCCTGAGGGAGAGCACCGGATCGTCCGCATCGGCCAGCAGTTGCCCCGCGAGCAGGCGCACGGCGAATTCATCGGCATGGCGATGTTCTCCGAAAAAGGCACCCAGGCTCTCCGCGAGTGCTATCGAGCATCGCAACAACGGTACAAGACGACCGGTTTCCATGAAGCCGGGAGTTTCATCAAAGCGTCGTTTACCGACATGATTCAGGAACTCATCGACCGCGGCCACAGTGTCCAGGCCGTCCCTATCTTCAAAGGCTGGATGGAAGTGGACTCCTTTGAGGAATACCAGAAGGCCTGGGCCAAGGTCCGACAATAGTCATCCGTAGCACTAAGTACTAACCGCGTTTCCCCCTTCTTACCACTCTCGAATTCCCGAACGAATCCCGACGGAAGCGTACAATTTCACGTGTCCTCCCCCCTCTCCGGCGGGGAAGGAGCACCCCTCTCTGTAGGGATGGTTTATTTGTCAGAGTGCGGTACTCTCAAACTGACGTATGGAGATCTCTGGCTCTGCAGGTAAAGGAGCGTAGGCTTATCAACACCTTTTTACTTATACGTCAAATTTATGAGCCAAATCGGCCATCCATTGCGTGGCATTTCGGATTTCGTTCTAAAACAACGCCGCTGAGAACCATTGCTGAATGGGAGAGAAAGGTTACAGCATGAAAGATCCCCTCCTACAGGAGACGACTCAGATTTCAGAGAAGCCAGGACGAATCAACCGACGCCAGATCGAACGGGTCCCCACGCAATTCAGCCTGGTGTATTCCGGCATGCACGAGGGACAGATGTTTATCGGGAACGGCATGGTCACAAATTTCTCAGATACCGGAATAGGCATTCGGGGAAACCGCCTTGTTCAACTTGGTATGGAATTGGCGCTCTTCATCGATCTCCCCAGTATCAAGGAGCCCGTCTGTATCGCTCAAAGCCGAGTTTCGTGGGTGAATGGTCATCGATTCGGTGTAGAGATGGTGACCCCAAAACTGGAGGTCCAAAATGCCTTGCGTTTTTGCGTTTGGAACCGTCTCTTTCGTCCATTGAAGAAGAAGCGTTAACGCCGCTAGCAGGGGAGGAGTCTCATGAAACACCACAAAATCCATCCCGCTAAATCATTGGGCCGTATTCAATCCCCGTGCAATCGACGCGTCGACTCACGCCACCCCGTAGATTTCGGGCTGATGTATTCGGCCATCAATCAGGAAGGGAACTTGATTATGGGTGACGGAACCGTCATCGATATCTCCTTGAAGGGGCTGAAAATTCGGGGGAATACCCCGATGAAGCCAGCCATTGAGATGACCCTATTTCTCTATTTGCCCGATGGCCAGGATCCCCTGTTCGTGATGGAGGCCCGCGTAGCCTGGTCTGCCGGTCATCGGTTCGGCGTGGAGATTCTGAAGATGAACCTCCGCGAGCGGAATCGCCTCCATTATTTTCTGCTTTCGAGCGTCATGCCCGGCTAGCTAAGGCTCGTTGAAAAGAGGGGGCCCTCAACGATACGTATAAAGGCTGCGACTAATCTTTAGCCCGACCCAGCCCCGATCACATCCTCCCGCTACCGCCACACCCGTTAATCCTCTTTCATCCCGGCGAACACCACTTTTCGACATGAATCCCCTTCATTGTCAGCCCGGACATATTCGTGATATCCTTTCGCGGTGAGTAACTACTCACTCACTACCTGTGGCTTTCCACATGAATCAGACCAGACCAACGAGCCAGGAACGACAAGCAGGCCTGATAGCCGCCGCTGCCTCACTTTTTGCTGCCAAAGGTTTTAACGGAACCACAACGAAAGAAATTGCCAGGGCCGCTGGCGTCAGCGAAGCACTGGTGTTCAAACATTTCCCCACGAAGCGCGCCCTCTATGCGGCAATCCTGGCCGAAAAGGTGACTATTCATGAACTCCTGGAGGCCATTGAAGAGTCGGCAGATAAGCGGGATGACTGCCGGGTGTTTTCTCTCATCGCCGGTTTCCGAATACGAAAAGACGTGGACTCGACTCTCTTTCGACTGTTACTCTTCAGCGCGCTCGAGGGCCACGAACTCTGCGAGATGTTCTTCGAAAAACATCACCGGATCTTCTACGATCGTCTCTCAGCCTATATCAAAGTTAGAATTGCGGAGGGGGCGTTCCGGAACGTAGATCCTCTGCTCGCCGCGCGTGCCTTCATCGGAATGGTCGTCCACCACCGGCTTCTTCACGAGATCTTTGGAGTACCGAAGTATCGACCCCACGCCGAAACCGTCTCCACGTATGTCGATCTTTTCCTGGAAGGCCTGCTCAAGACCCCGTTACCCTCGAAACGACGGAGGCGTCGACGATGAACCCCGTCAAACGCCATCCCATCGTCACGTTGGGCATCATCATCTTCTTTGCCGTCGCGGCCCTGGTCGTGTTCCGCCTGAGCAGCGGTGCAAAAGTGGATGCCAAAAGGTCCCGTGTCATCACAGTTGGCACGGTGACGCCTCTCAGGAAAGATCTCGACATCAGGCTCAGCTATACGGCCGATATCACGCCCAATCAGTTGGTTCATATTTTTTCCCGCGTAGACGGCTACATCTCGAAGTTGTACGTCGACAAAGGCGATTTCGTACAGGGAAACCAGTTACTCGTAGAGATCGACCATCAGGATTACCTGCACGCGGTCAACCAAGCGAAGGCGAACCTGGCAGCCGCTCGCGCAAAAGTCACGCAACAGGAGGCGGCCGTCCGTAATGCGAAACTTACGCTCGTACGGATGCAAGCCTTGATCAAGGATCAATTCGTCTCACAACAGGATTTCGACAATGCGCAGGTGAACACCGATGCCGCGGTGGCCGCTCTGGAATCGCTCCGCGCACAAGTGAAACAGATGGAAGTGGCACTCGCGCAGGCGGAAACCAACCTGGCGTATTCCTACATTCGAGCTCCCTTCTCGGGTTATATCGCGGAGCGGAATCTTGATCTCGGTGCCTACGTAACAGGAGCGGCCAACAGCACGTCCACAACCTCGCGCGGCATCTTGAATTTGCACGATATCGACACCGTCCGTACCTTGATCGAGGTCGTTGAAAAAGACGTCCCGCTTGTTCAGATCGGGCAGAAAGCCCACGTTCGGGCCGAAGCCTATCCGGACCGGATTTTTGAGGGGACGGTCACGCGCGTCGTTCACGCACTCAATCGCGCTACCAGAACGATGACTGTCGAGGTGGACCTCCCCAACAAGGACCGCCTACTTAAAGGCGGCATGTTTGCACGCGTCGAAGTCTTGGTCGGCAAGCACCAGAATGCTTTACAGATCCCGATCGATGCCGTGAGCCGACTCGAAGACAAGCAGTACGTCTATGTCGTTCGTGACGGCAAAGCCGAACGGGTCCCCGTCGAGATCGGAAGACGGGACGGTAATCGAGTGGAGATCACAAACGGGTTGGATGGCTCAGAACAGGTCATCGTATCCGGCAAAGATTTGGTCCACGACGGCACATCGGTCCAGACGCAACCATTACATCCGGTGGAGAGCGAAGGCTAGGGGGCAAGTGTGAAGAATCTGCGGTTCATACTTTCCTACTTGCACTACACCTCACTCCTCACCCTATTCCATCCTAGACATGTGGCTCACGCTACTCGCCCTACGTAATCGCATCGGGATCTTGATGCTGTCGCTCGCGATGGTCGTCCTTGGCGCGACCTCGCTTGAGCGTCTCCCCGTTGATCTGTTCCCCAATATTCAAGTTCCTGTGGCTTTCGTCGGCGTTATTTATAAAGGCGCCCCGCCGCTCGATATCGAACAAAGCGTTGTATATCCGATCGAGAAGGCAGTCAGTTCCGCGTCAAATGTCGAACACGTGGAGTCCTTTTCCAAACAGGGCATCGGAGCCGTTCAAATCTGGTTCAACTGGGGTGCCGACCTCAATGCCGGCCAGATGGAGGTGATGCAACGCATCACCCAGATCCTGAATAACTTGCCACCCGGCATCCTCCAACCATTTATCGTCAAGTTCGACGTATCCAACATCCCCGTCTCGTTTGTGACAGTTTCCAGCGATGACCTGGATGAGCGCGCGCTCTATGACCTGGCTTTCAATACGATCGCACCCCAAATCGAACAGATCGCCAACGTGGCTGCCGCGACAGTTGAAGGGGGCAAGATCCGTCAGATTAACATCAATCTCGACCCAGCGCTCCTGACCGCCCGGGGCCTTTCAATTCTCGACGTCGTGAAGTCGGTCAAGGCCGCCAATCTGATCCTTCCCTCCGGCGACATCAAGGCTGGAAACCTCGACTATAACGTCTTCACAAACAATCAATTCCGAACCGTCGACCCGATTCAGGACGTCATCGTAAAGGTTAATCAACAGGGAAATCCCGTGCGCGTCCGTGATTTGGGGACCGTGACCGATTCGTCGGACATTCAGACCAATATCGTCCGCACTGATGGCAAGCGTGCGGTATACCTCAGAGTCAACAAGCAACCAACGGCCAATACGGTCGAGGTCGTCGACGGATTGCGCGGCGCGCTGCCGAAAATGATCGGCATCCCGCCGAGCGTAAAGCTGGGAATCTCGTTCGATCAATCGACGTACATCCGGCAATCCATCAAAAATCTGATCGAGCAGGCGCTCCACGGTTCGGTCCTCGCTGCTGCCGTCATTTTGATTTTTCTCAGGAACCTGACGAGCACCCTCATTATCTCCGTCGCCATCCCCCTGTCGATCATGGTGACGTTCATCGTCCTCTATTTCACAGGACAGACACTGAACGTGTTCACATTGGGAGGATTGGCTCTCGGTATCGGTCGTTTGGTCGACGATTCGATCGTCGAATTGGAGATTATTCAACGCCACCTCAACACCAACCAGCGTCGCTGGGAGGCGATCCTCGAGGCTGCACGCGAAGTAGCCATGCCGATCTTCGCCTCCACAGTGACAACGGTCGTCGTGTTTCTACCGATCTTCTTCGTGGTCGGCATCGCCCGACTTCTCTTAATCCCGCTCACCCTCACAATCGCCATTGCATTGTTCACATCGTTCTTTGTTTCCCGTACGGTGACCCCAGCCCTTTGCTTCAAATTTCTCAAG
>NZ_CDLUDY010000172.1:0-6049 GCF_975968855.1 Petrachloros mirabilis | reverse complement strand
TCCTATTTCCGGTACGACATCGTCTCGGTAGGGCAGCTCGATAAAGTCCAGGTGATCGATGCGATGTGGGACAACAAGGAGAAGCGTCGGGAAGAACCGTTCCTCAGCCTGCGCCTGATGCACGGCGAAGAAGCGCATCTCCTGCTGGCGCTGGAAGATGACGAACGCACCAGCCTGCTGGCGTTTGCGAAGGCGGTATCTGCGGCGAGAAATCCCGAGAAGTAGGCTCTGCTAGGAACGATTGTAGAAGGGAAGCGCTTTCACGGTTACGGGCAGGCGCATTCCGTCAACGTCAACGGTCAATTCTGTGTCGGGCGCGGTAAAGTCACGCAGCGGGAATGCAAAAGCGATCGGTGCATTGAGCTGTGGGGAGAATGTGGCGCTGCTGACCCAGCCCACTTCGCGCTCGCCGCTGAAGAGTTTGGCGCCGTGAGGCGGAATTGACTGATCCTTCATGACTAGCCCCACCATTTTCCGCCGGACGCTGCCATAGGTATCCATCCGGGCCACGACTTCCTGCCCTGGATAGCACCCTTTGCTTAAGCTGAAAGCCTTGGCTTCGAGATTCGCTTCCGGCGGAACGATTTCTTCGTTCAAATCGGGCCCGGCTTTGGGAATACCGGCTTCCACGCGCAGGGCTTCACGGGCCTCGCTGCCGAATGGCTTGATCCCATGAGGCTTCCCGGCCTCTATCACTCGTTCCCAGGCGGGTACAAGCCCATCGGCCGGGATCAGGATTTCAATATCCTGCTCCCCGGTTTCTTCCGTGCGAATGACGAGCGCATTCTGACCGCCGATCGTTGCTTCGATAAAATTAACCGGCTTGAGGTCTTCGACATCTGTTCCAAAGGCTGCTTTAACAACGAGATTGGCCTTGGGGCCGCTGATGAGGAGCAGCCCCCAACTCTCCACGCAGTTCTCCATTTTGGCTTTCGTCCCATAGAGGAGAAACTTCCTGAGGGCTGAATAAGTTGCATCGCCGATCTCCCCCACGTCTTCCAGCATCACCGCATCGGCCTGCATGTAGACCCGGAAGTACGTCAGCATCTTTCCCTTGTGTGTGAGGAAGCTGGAGTAGCAGCCTTGTCCCCGTTGCAAGGGGAGAATGTCGTTGCTGATCACACTCTGGAGCCATTTCACTCGGTCTTCCCCTGTCACACGAGCCTTTCCTCGGTGCGAGAGATCGGCAAGACCGACTGATTGTCGCACGGCTCGATGTTCCGCCTCGACATCACCGTAGTGTAGGGGTACGTTCCATCCGGTAACTTCTTCGAAGGAGGCTCCCTGCCTCTTGTGATGTTCGTGTAACCGTGACTGTTTCATCATGAAATTCTCAATGCATAGTGCTCAATGTTGGTTCGCCGGATAGGACTTGGGGATACAACCTGATCCTCGGTTCAATTGGACATTCATCATTGTGCATCGAGCATTACTTCCTCGACGAGGTCTTTCGTGCGGGCTGAGAACTCGTTTCGGGAGACGATCTTGGTCACCCCCAGGGCCTTGGCCCGGTTCCACGTGTCAACCTCCTCGTGATTCGCGAAGGCGAGGGTAGGGATCGTCTTCAATTGCGGATCAGCCTTGATCGTCTCCAGGGCATGAAATGCGTTGAGAGTTTCGTCATTCATATTAAAGATGATGGCTGAAGGCGAAAGGTCCCTTGTTTTGTTGGTGATGTCTTCCTGTGTCCTGGCCCGTTCGAGTTTGTAGCCTTTCGGCAAGAGCGCGTCGCGCACTTTCGTATAGAAGAAAATGTCTGTCACGGCGACCAATATAGTCTTCGTATCCGATTGGAACATAGAAAGAAAGTTTTTAATTCTTAGTTTTGCGTTTTTAGTTGTCCGCGAGCTGCCTCAATACTGACAACTCAACATTCAAAGCCAGGCTCAGTTCAACATGCTGATGAGCCGGCCGAGGGACTTTTTGGCCAATGTGTATTCAGGGTTGAGCGTCAGGGCCTGTTTGTAGGAGCTGATTGCGTCTGTCCAGTTTCCCTTCTTTTCATAGACCCTGCCCAGATTCAAATGAGGGAACGCCGGACTTTCGTACCGCCTGGCCTCCATGGCCCGCTTGAACCAGGGGATCGCCTCATCCAGTTCGCCTTTTTCGATCAAGTAGGCCCCAATGTCGTTATAAGGATTCCCGAAGTCAGGGTCGCGCTCGATCGCCCGATGGCATTCCTCGATCGCGTCGTTCAACCGTCCCATAAAGCTGTAGGTCCAGCCCAGAAAGGTATGGGCCTCGGCTGTCGGATGTGCGGCCAACGACTGTTTATAAAGCGAAACAGCTTCCTCCAACTCGCCCTTCATCTGCTGTTCATAGGCTTGCTGGAACAAGGTCCATGCTTCGCGCTTGTCTTCCTCGCGACCTTCGCCTTGAATTAAGAAATCTTGTACGTCCATTTCCCTCACTTCGTCCCATTGGCAGGATGGCGGGCGATGGTCTCAACTGCGCGCGTCCAACGAGGGCCTTCTGAGGCCGCGCGTTGCGCGAGCAAAGAGACCACCCCGCTATTCCTGTTTCAGTTTCTTTTTAATCAGTTCCGCACCGTACCGGCCGGACAACAACATTGAGCCGAAAGCCGGGCCCATGCGTGGAGTCCCGTGCACGGCCGCGACAGCCAGGCCGACGACGAAGCAATTCGGATAAACTTCCCCTGTGTGATCCATCACATCTTCTTCGGAACGGGAAACCCACATCGCACCGTTTCCGGGGACTTCTGTGTAGAGGTTCCGTTTATGTAACAAGTTAACCACGACAGCATCGTGTCCTGTGGCATCGACGACGATCTTGCTTTCCAATGCAATCGGATCAACGTGGATGATGTCGTGTCCGGCCATTTCTGCCGTTGTATTGTTGACGACGACGCCTTCGAGTATCCCGTCTCGCCGGAGGATCAAATCGACGACGCGCGTGAGGTTCAGGACTCTGGCGCCGGCTCCATAAGCAGCCGCGATGAGGGCGCCGGTCGCATGGGGAGGATCGACGATGTACATGCCCTCGCAGTCCTTAACCTTCTTGCACGGGACACCGACTTCGTCGAGGATCTTGTGAGCCGGGGCGCAGATCGTAGCCTTGTTCATGAGGTAGCCGCCGTGCCAAAAGCCGCCGCCGAGCGCGAGGCTCTGTTCGACGATGACGGTGCGGAAACCCATGTCGGCCAAGTCGTGCGCGCAGATCAATCCGGATGGCCCGGCACCCACGATGATCACGTCGCTCTCGATCAGTTGATCGAATTCTTTGTGCCACTCGCGCGCGATTTGTCTGGTGATGTCACGCTCACGTAACGGTGCTGGTTTTGGCTTAGCCATACAATGCTCCTACCGGTAGATCTCAGCTCCGGTCTTCTTGAATTCTTCCGCTTTTTCTTTCATGCCGATTTGAATCGCCTGTTGGTCGTTTACCTGCTTGCTCGCGGCATAGTCGCGCACGTCCTGCGTGATCTTCATCGAGCAGAAATGCGGGCCGCACATGGAACAGAAATGCGAGACCTTTGCTGCGTTGTCGGGGAGCGTCTCGTCGTGGAATTGCTTGGCGGTGTCCGGATCGAGTGAGAGATGGAACTGGTCTTCCCAGCGGAACTCGAAACGGGCTTTTGAGAGGGCGTTGTCGCGAATCTGTGCGCCGGGATGGCCCTTGGCCAAGTCCGCCGCATGAGCGGCAATCTTGTAGGTAATGACGCCGGCCTTGACATCTTCGCGGTCGGGCAATCCAAGATGCTCCTTCGGCGTGACATAACAGAGCATGGCACAGCCGTACCACCCGATCATCGCGGCGCCGATTCCGGAGGTGATGTGGTCATAGCCCGGCGCTATATCGGTCGTGAGAGGGCCGAGGGTATAGAACGGCGCTTCGTGACATTCTTTGAGTTGTTTCTCCATGTTGACCTGGATCATGTGCATCGGCACGTGCCCGGGGCCTTCGATCATGACTTGCACGTCGTGCTTCCAGGCAATCTTCGTCAACTCGCCCAGTGTCTCCAGTTCGGCGAATTGGCCTTCGTCGTTTGCGTCGGCGATTGAGCCGGGGCGCAAACCATCGCCCAGGCTGAAGGAGACGTCGTAGGCTTTCATGATCTCGCAGATCTCTTCGAAATGGGCATAGGCAAAGTTCTCTTCGTGGTGCGCGAGGCACCACTTGGCATGAATGGATCCGCCGCGTGAGACGATACCGGTCATCCTCTTCGCTGTCATTGGGACGTATGCCAGCCGCACGCCGGCATGGATCGTAAAGTAATCGACGCCTTGCTCGGCCTGTTCGATCAAGGTGTCGCGGAAAATCTCCCAGGTGAGGTCTTCGGCCTTGCCCCCGACCTTTTCAAGCGCCTGATAGATCGGAACGGTTCCGATGGGCACGGGCGAATTGCGGATGATCCATTCCCTGGTTTCGTGGATGTTTTTCCCGGTTGAAAGATCCATGACCGTGTCAGCGCCCCATCGGATCGACCAGATCATCTTCTCGACTTCTTCTTCAATCGAAGATGCGACGGCGGAGTTGCCGATGTTCGAATTGATTTTCACCAGGAAGTTGCGTCCGATGATCATCGGTTCGCTTTCCGGGTGATTGATGTTTGCCGGAATGATTGCGCGGCCCCTTGCAACTTCGTCTCGCACGAATTCGGGCGTGATGGTGTTGGGGATATTAGCACCCCATGATTGACCAGGATGCTGTGCCACGCCGCCTCCGTGGCCGTTGCGGAAGGCTAGTTCACGTGCGACTTCGCGGGATTGGTTCTCCCGGATCGCAATAAATTCCATTTCCGGGGTAACAATGCCCTTGCGGGCATAGTGAATCTGGGTGACGTTGTGACCGGCCTTCGCGCGCAACGGCTTACGGATATGTTGAAAGCGCAGGTCGGTAAGGTTCGGATCGATCGCGCGCATACGGCCATAATGGGAGGTGACATCGGGGAGCTGCTCCACGTCGCCACGCGAGAGAATCCAGTCGCGCCGAAGAGCGGCCAGGCCTTTGCGTACATCGACGCTTACCGAGGGGTCTGTGTAGGGACCTGATGTGTCGTAGACGGTGATCGGCTCGTTCGGGGTCGGTGGCCCACCATTCATCGGTTTGGTCGGCGAGAGGCTGATCTCTCTCATCGGTACCTTAACGCCGGGGTGCGCTCCCGCGACATACACTTTCTTTGACGCGGGAAAGGGCTCCGTCGTCAGTGCCGCCGACGTTGTTTCCTTTTCCCCATTGGCCTGGATGGTTGAAGTGTCGCTTGTCATAAGGAGATCCTTTCTCCTGAATGTCATTGTCTCGTTGCCAGCAATAAAAAAGCCGCGACCCGGAGTAGGGTGCGGCCAAGAGCGTTCGATCTGCGCTTATTCCGCTTCCCTACGCTGGTATTACCCAGGTCAGGTTCTGAGGGTCGTCCGATTTCTCAGACTCTCAGCCTTATGGCCCCCCTAGCTATGCGTGAAATCGTAATCGCCACCTGGCACGAAGTCAACGGGTTATTAGGCCTAGCTGAGTTCAATCTGTGTAGACCATAGGGGGCTAGGACTTCTTCTCGGCACCGGTTTCATTGATTGTGCCAGGGGCCTATCGTAGAATGACCGTCTACAGGATTTTCACGAGGTTATGTTGAGTATGCAATCGACGCTTCCCAAGTCCATCACAGAATATCAGCAGTTGTCGGCGGACGAACTCTTCCGACGGACGGTTGAGGCGAAGAAGGCCTTGGGCGAGCGTGTCATGATACTCGGACACAATTATCAACGGGACGAAGTCATAGAACACGCGGATTTCCGAGGAGATTCGCTCTTGCTTTCGAAACTGGCTGCCGAACGGTCGGAACGTCCATATATCGTATTCTGCGGTGTGCACTTCATGGCGGAGACGGCCGATATCCTGAGCCGGTCGAACCAGACAGTCATTCTGCCGGACATGGCCGCTGGTTGTTCCATGGCTGACATGGCGGCGATCGAACAGGTAGATCAATGCTGGGAAACTCTGGGACGCATTGTGCCGGTAGAAGAAACCGTGATGCCGGCGGTTTATGTGAACTCAGCCGCGGTGCTGAAGGCGTTTTGCGGCGAGCACGGCG
>NZ_CDLUDY010000171.1:0-8039 GCF_975968855.1 Petrachloros mirabilis | reverse complement strand
CATCAGAAGGATTCCCTCCTCTTGCACAACTCCCCTCGCCCATCGCCTTACTCGCGAACAGCCTTCGCCCGCTTCTGGGAATAAGCATTGCGGACGGCGCTGTAGAGGTCTAACGTCGCTTCTTCGACGCCTTGGAACTTTTCCAAATTGCGCGACCGGTCGTTCACGATTTCACCAACGCGAGCACCGATCTGAATCAAGGAAGAGGTCGTTCGGTTCTTGTGAGCGATGACGGAAGGGACTCCCTCCACTTCGATGATTGGAACAACCAGCCAGTTGATCGGATTGAGCGCGATGTCCGCGATGTACCCGGTGAAATCCCGCACGTTGAAGGGAGGCATAAACGGCAATACAAGGTAGGGACCAGGTGTTACGCCATAGAACCCGAGCGTCTGGCCGAAATCCTCCTCTGGAGTGACCAGATTAACCTCTTCCGCAACGTCGAAGAATCCGGCGAGCCCTACCGTCGTGTTGATCAAGAATCTCCCCACTTCGATACCGGCTCCCTTGATCTTACCTTGGAAGACGTTGTTCAAGAATCGAGGGGCGAATCGGAGGTTGTAAAACATGTTGCTGATCCCGACCTGCACCATATCCGGCACCACAAAATTGTATCCCTTGGCCACCGGCTTGAGGACGTAGCGATCGACCTGCCTGTTGAACTCAAACATGGCACTGTTAAACGGCTCCCAAGGATCGTATTCTTCGGCTGGCCCTTCATCACCCTTGGCAAAAGGGTCGTATGGCTCCGCCAGGGAGGCGTCTTCCAACGGCGGATCGGTAACGGCCTCCATAGTGGCGGATGAAATGAAGCTTCCCTCTTGTACTGAATCCGGTTGATCCAGCCAGGACTGTGAACCAACAGCGACATGTTCGGCGCATCCGCTGGCCACAATTATGGTGATTGCTAGCAATCCTGCAGCCCATGGACGGAATGAGTCTCTCACCGGCCCTCCCTTGCTCATCTTAAGTCTTCTACGTGGACTGATGCCTCCGGAAATGATAACGAGGCGCACTCTATCAAAAGTCTCTTCGATCGCCAATCAATTCTTGACACCTGTGAACGCTTCAATTCGGCGGGTCAACTACGGATCGCGGCTTCGCAAAAGTCAGCGAGCCGGTCGAAGTAGGCAGCTCCTCCGACGTGATAGGTATTGTTATGGTCCGCATCCTTGACCGTGTAAAAAGACTTTGGAGGCTTGGCCGCGTCGAAGACCTGACGACCAAGTTCGAGCGGGATAATGTCGTCCTTGTCGCCATGAACAATCAGCTTGGGAAGGGAAAGTTGAGGAAGTCGGTTGATCAGCCGATATTCCGCACCCAAGAACCAGTGCATCGGCAACCCGCCGTAGTGATACTTGGCAACTGCTTCGATCGACGGAAAGGCGGATTCTAAAATCAGTCCGGCAGCCGGTTTTTGTGCCGCCACTTCCGCGGCCACCGCGGCACCTAACGATCGGCCGAACAGCACGATCCGATCAGGCCTGATCATCCGTTGTCTCGTCAGATAGTCGTAGGCTCCCAACGCGTCTTGATATAGGCCCTCTTCCGTTGGACGAATCGACTGGCTTCGGCCGTAGCCCCGATAGTCAAATACGAGCACCGACAATCCTTTGTGGAATAGATAGCGGAGATTCTCCAGACGATGGATGATATTGCCGGCGTTGCCATGGAACCAAAGAAGGACCGGGCGGTCGGCTGCCCCCTCCACGTACCAACCGAAGAGTTTTGTCCCATCAGTTGCTGAAAACCAGATATCTTCAAGGGGAAGGCCACTGACAGATCGCCAGTCTCGGTCTTGCCAGGAAGAGGGATAGTAAACGAAGAGTTGGTCGAGGAGACTCACGGGCAGAGAATAACCGAACAGTCGTGGGGAAGAAATAGAATAAAGACACGCCGTCTCCGTGAAAACTGAAAATGTGTCTGTTATTCATTCACTGAAAAGCATGGTCTTGCTTCCCTCACCCTATTTCACTATAAATCACAGTTGAAAGATTGGGAAAAAACACTAATGACGCTCAAGATTGTAATGACCATGTGCGGCCTTTATACCGCGTGTGTGTTCTCCGGCTGTTCAATGATCATGGCAGCCAGCGGTAATAAGGAACCAAACTTTGACTATATCGTTGTTGGTGCCCCGCGGAATCAGGTGGAAGCGGAGTTCGGTCATCCTGTAGTCACGAAAACGTTATCGAATGGTCATGAAGAAGCCAGCTACAAATACGAAATGGGCAATTCTCCAAATCCAGGACGGGCAGCCATGTGGGGTTACTTTTGGCTGACGATCATTGGAATATTAGGCGAGCCGATCTATTCGTTGATCGAACTGAATATGGGGGAGGACCAAGAAACGCGAATAGTATATGGGCCAGACGGCAAGGTGTTCGAAATCCACGGCTACACCCCTCCACCCATTTCGAAGGTCGTCATCGAGGCGGACGAGGCACAGGAAAAATACATCGAGCGACGAAAGAAATCTCAAACCCCTTCAGCCGTACAATCAGACTCAAGTTCTACCCAGTAAAGATTGCGTCCCTGCTTCTTATCACGCTAAGGCTAGAAAAAGGCTTGCAGCGAAAACAAAACATCATTGTCATGGTCCCGATGATGGTACTCAACCCTGAGAGCACAATTCTGCGCAAACGTATATCGCGACCCCAGGAACCACCTGATATCGTCTGACTTCTCGCCCAGCGCAAACTTCACGTATGTCCCTGTCGTCATCATCCTCCAACGATCCGACAGATCAGCCAGCATCCCGGCTGTGGCTCCCCCACCGATCCTATGCCGCTCTTCATAAGCACCACTGTAATTCCCCTCCGCTTCGGCAAATGCGAAAAATAACTCCCTTTTCCAAAACCGAGATTCGACGGCTCCGCCAATGCCGGCGTTCAGCACGCCGTTGCTGCAAAGCTTACAGCCCCGGTGTTTGATCGTCTGCATCCCCAGATTGATTTTCCACGAGGGTGCACGGAATGCGGAATCGATCGGCGAAAGCGACAGTACATTGGCGAATGTCGCCCGTTCGATACGTGTCTGATCAGCACGGTTGTAATGTCGGGCCGTGATTGAGGCAATCTCGATCTGCGCATCCGGTGTGTAGCCGACTTCGGGATCGAGGAGATCATGATAAGCGGCTCGAACGGTGGCTTCCTCGAACGTGTCGTTGTTTCTCCAGCCTCCCCCGAGTCCAGCGCGCAGTGTCTTGTGCCCCAGTTCAGGCTGTTTCGCAAAAGGCACGACCGTGAAAGCTTCCGACGGAATTCGAATCTGGCTTCGCTCGACGAGTAATGCGCGATTTCGCTCTTTCAATTCGACAGGTGGGGAATCGCTGGTATCGATTTGATATCGGAGATAGTCGGAGGCCAAATCTAGCAAGAAAGCCTTCCGAGAAGCCCTCAATTGCATGAAATCCTGATGCCTTAAAGCCTCAAGGTCTCGAGCCAGACGATGAGCCAATGCTCGCTCGTGTGGTGGCAGTGACTCACGCTTCCTGCGTATCACGTTGCTGCGAGACGGTCGATAGGCGATTCCGGAAACCAGACCGGGTTTGGATGTTATGAGTCGAATGGTGTCTGCGGGGATGGTCCAAAACATGAATTCGTCGGTGAGATGTAAATCCGGATTAGCATAGTCGAGCAACGACAACAGATGGTAGGAGCAGTTTTCCTTGAAAAAGAAATAATCGAAGTAGGCGTTGCCGAGCTCCCATGCGTGCATGAGGAGCCGGCGCAATTGGGGTTCTGAGAGGTTGAGTCGATATTCCCATATGTCACGATTTTCGATGTCTCGGTACTCCTGGACTTTCAGGTAATACGGGATTGTAGAGAAGTACCCTTTATAGAATCCGAAGATGCCGCGCACCGGATAGGCGATACCGGCATCGCGCGGTACATCGGCAGCATAGTTGATCGTGTAGGCGAGGATCCTCGTCTGATCAGTCTGGCCCTTCTGATCTACGCGCAGCAACGTATGGCCGAACATGGATGCCGGGTTATTGAGAAAGGCGGAGGGGAAAATAAGCGTTATAGATTCGACCTGAAAATCTTCGTACCAACGAATGAACCGCTCGCACACCATCGGTCTAAGAAGTGTCTCCTCGAAGCTGAGCTTTTGCTTCAGCCAATGATAGCGAGCGACAAATGCGCATTGGGCAGGCTGCTTTGATCGCCCGACAAGTTCATCGGAAAAGAACTGCCTCAATGTGGCTTCCAGTTCCGCCTGCGGATTCCTTTTGCCCTCTGGAGAAAGGAAAAAGCCGGGATCGTCTTGCTCACTTTCAAACCCACCAAATAGTTTAGGCCGGTAGTGCAAAAGAAGATGCCACTCCCTATCATCAGCCAGGTGCTGAGTTCGAGCCTGTTCGATCAACCGGGCCAGATAGGCTTCATTGATTGGCGACTGTGCGGCCGCAACTTGGAATGGGAGGGAAAAAAGAACGGCAGCGAGTGCGAGGGGCAGCAAAGCTTGCAAGAAGAAAAAGCAAGGGCCCTGACGTAAACGCCAGGGCCCCATTTCTGATTTATCGGATCGATGCTTGAGCCAGAACCGGGTGGCCCTCGATCGCTTCATTCAAAGCCTTGACCATTGCCACCGGAGAAGCTTCACCGGCCTTAACCAGCGAGGTGTAGCGCTCCTGAGTCATCGCAAAAAACTCGTCCTGCTTATCGGCAGGTATGCCCATCAGCGATGCAAGTGAGGCCAGATGTTCCCCCTGCCCCTGTGCCATTTCTTGCGAAAGGTTATCGAAGTTCATTTCCGCAAACATAACGGTCTTGCTGTCGCCCATGATCTTGCCGTCATTCGTGCAGCCGGACGTCCCAGTTGAAATGCCGAAGGTCTGGCTTCCAAAGGTGCCGTTCGTGGTGGCCATCAATACTTGTGGTGCGATTTCCTTTTGTCCTTTGTAATCTCCCCAGGCTAACTTACCCAAACCGCATCCGGGGCCAGTGTCAGGATTTGCCGCCATCGCTAGGCCAGCCTGCATCCCGAAGAAAACGGCAACCGACAGCATGAGCACTTTCTTCATCATAAATCCTCCTCCCACTGATAAGGTTGATCGCACACACAGCTACAAGGGAACTCTTAGCCGATTATACTCAACCACCAAAAGATTGCCAGGGAAATATTTTCTTCCCGGGCCATCTTCTTCACATGAGTGCTACCTGGCCATCTCAACTTTCGCCAATATCGGATTTCCGGCCATCGCTTCCTGAATTGCTCCCAGCACGACGGCAGGACCTGCATCTTCGGATGGGACTAAAGAAGTGTACTTCTCTTGCACCATGGAGAAAAAGAGCGGCTGCTCTTCTTCTGGTATTCCCAGCAACGTCGCGAGCGAGGCAAGATGCTCTCCCTCCCCTTGCGCCATTTCCTGTTTAAGGCTTTCGAAAGCGGCGGAGGTCAAATGCACGTGCTTGTTATCCATAACCTTTCCGTCATTCGTGCAGCCGGAAGTCCCAAATGAGATGCCGAAGGTCTGGCTTCCAAAGGTGCCATTCGTGGTAGCCATCATCACCTGTGGCGCAATCTGCTTCTGCCCCCCGTAATCCGACCAGGCTAGTTTGCCCAACCCACAACCGGGCCCGTTATCTGGATTGCCAACGGCAGAGGCCAATTCAACCTGACAGAGACCAGCAAGAACCGCCGCTAACACCGTCATATATGGCTTCATGAATAATACCTCCTTCATCAAAATCAAAAGGAAGAAACTTCCCTCCAAGCCTTGATCCAGACTAGCTGACAAGGTTGCTTTTTCAAACATTATTTGATTTTCATGGGTTGATTTCACACAGATTCACATCTGCCAGAAAAGTGATAGGACGCGGCTTCATGTCTCGATTCGAGACGTTCGGAAAATCAATGCCTCGGGCTAGCCACAGCGTTTGGGCTTGGGTACCTTAATTGGAAAAGCAGCTTGTTGCCGAACCATTTCACCACAGGCCAGGGTGTTCGGGAGAAGGAAGAGACGTGTGCCTCCTGCTTTTCAAGTTCGGATCGGGTTATTTACGGTATCGGCTCCTGCGCCCCAAGAGATCTTTGCACAACAGTCCAGTTGAATACGAACGGCTCAGGCTGAGATTTTGGCAATGACGCCTCCTCCGCCTTGAGTCGTTCGGCACGATCATCGCTCATCGGATGGGTCGAAAGGATTTCAAATCTGCCTTTCTCCTGCTCCGACAGTCGTTCGAAGAAACGAATCATACCGGCCGGATCGATTTTTGCTCGATGGAGCAACTGGAGGCCTTCCACATCGGCTTCGGTTTCTTGCTCTCGTCCAAACTTTAAGGTCAAGAGCTCGATTCCGAGTTGTTTCATCAGCCCGGACAGCCCCTGAGGATCACCCAGCACAACCGTGAGTATGGCAAGCAGGCCTATTTGTTTCACGATGCGTTCAAGACCATGCCGTTGCAGAACGTGATTCAATTCATGACTCAGGACCCCAGCGACTTCCTCACCGCTCTCGGCTTTCGCCAAGAGGCCAGTAAAGACGACGACATATCCCCCGGGAAGCGCGAAGGCGTTCACCACATCACTCTTGACTACGGAAACCTCGAACTTGTACGGGTTCTCAGGGATCCCCTCCGTCAACCGGTGGGTAATCTCCTTAACAGCGGCGACAGCCGGCCCTTCCATGATCACATTCTGTTGGGCGAGAAAGTCCCGGTAAGCTGACTCCCCGAGTTTCTGTTCCCATTCGATCGGGATACGATCTACCGCTAAATCCACAAGAACGTCAGAACCGAACCATAAGAACAGGGTCAGGACTCCAACCACGCCGGCTACGACCGCCCAAACCGCGCGCCTGCGGCCGCGCACTTTCCGAACCTTCGCGGCCGTTGCCTCCAGTTCCTTCATGAGTTCGGGAGAGGCCGCATGACGAAACGCCGCGATCAGGGAGGGATCTTTCAGATACAGTGTGCGCGCTCGGGCCTCCAAGCCCCACTTCACCACGAGTTGGTCGTGGTTCACTCCACCGGCTGAAACCGTAAGCGCTGAGAACGAAACGTCCTCTTCCTGATCAGCCAACGGCTGTTCTACATATCGGATTTTCAATCCGGCGGTCACGACCTCGACATGACAAGGTATTCCCGTAGCTGGAAACAGTACGCCGAAACAGAGGGCATTTGGTGTTACAGACATAGACGAGACGGTCGCGGGCCAGTGGTAAGCCTCTTGCCCAATGCTACTCGCTGACCGGAATGAATTGCCTGATCCAGGCCCCGAAGCTGCCAGGATTCCGGCTTTGAATGTAGACGACGCCGGGCCCTCGGAATCGGCAGACAAATCCTTCACCGGAAGTGAAGCTCGCCACCCAACCGGACGCGGCCCGCTCGATGTTGTAGGAGGTCGTCGCCGACCAGGCTACGAGATGGCTGTTGTCCACGATGTATTCTTGATCCGGCTTCAATTCAACTTTGTGAATCGCACCGAAACTGTTGAGCACCAGCGAACCCTTCCCGCTTATCTTCAAGATAAAGAACCCTTCGCCGCTCAAAATCCCTCGACTCAAACTTTGCATCTGACTTTCGATCTTGACGGTATCAGCGCCGGCAAGAAATCCGTCCTTCTGTACCATGTACTCGTTCAAACCATCGAGCTCCATCACAACGATTTCACCTGGAACGGTCGGTGCGAGCAACACTTCTCCAGCCCCCCGATTCGCCTTCAGCGTTTGGAAGAAGAATTTTTCTCCCGTGAGGAGTTTTCGCGAGAGGGCGCCGAGAAACCCGCCTTCCATTTTGCTCTCAACATCAATCGTCGGCGATGAGGCCACCATCGCGCCAGATTCGGCTTTGATGCTCTCTCCCGCAACCAATTCAATCCGTACCATCGGAAACGCCCCTGGATACAGAATTTCACTCTTCATCCTTCTCTCCCTTAATTAGACTTCTAAGTCAGTGTCCAATGAGATGAACCGCCCCCATCAACACGCTGTGGCTCACCGTTTCTCGAGTTTTCACCATCCTTACGCTGACCGTCTGACATCCTCCTCAGATGAACGGCAACTCGGCGATACGATGCCAGAATCGGAAATT
>NZ_CDLUDY010000170.1:0-11569 GCF_975968855.1 Petrachloros mirabilis | reverse complement strand
CGGACTAACTGGCGTCGGATTTCACGATTTTTTGGATTGACACTTTGTAGATATTTTTTAAGGACACCAATCGCCTGGTCGTTTTCGTTTTGAGATTCATGTAACGAAGCAAGGGCCATATAGGCCGCCTCAAAAGATACGTTGGCCTCCATGGCCCGTTCAAACGATGCTTTCGCTTCTTGGGTTTTCCCAGATTCGAGCAAGACACGCCCCAGGTGGTAATGGCCAACGGCGAAATCCGGAGAGCGTTCAACCCCGGCTCGCATGGCTTGCTCCGCTTCCGATTGACGTTTGAGATTCATCAGCAGGAGCCCCTTTGAAAAATACGGTTCACCGGCTGTTGGATCCTGCTTTATGACACGATCTAAAACACCTAGAGCCTTTTCACTCTGCCCTCCGCTTGCAAGAATTCTGGCAACCTGCGTAAGGATCACGGTGTCCTGACTTGGACCTTCCGCAACCTCTCCGGCGTAGTGAAGTGCCTTTGGCATATCACCCAGAGAAAAATGGAGGCTCGCCAATCGGGCCTTGATAGATTGCGCCGCCGGGTCGGCTTTCAACGCTATTTCATATTCCTTTAGAGCCAACTCCGTATTTTGAGACAGTTCCGCCTGATACCCGAGCATGAAATGATAGATGGCCGAGGCATCCGCAGGACGAGAAGCCTGGACAGGCCTCGACACTTGATGGGCCAACGATGCTTCACCCTGCTGCGCAGAGGAAGCGGCACACGCCCCAACCATGACTGGAATAAGGGAGATGATAAGGCCCGCACAAGGGAGCGACCGTCTGCCAGAAGACTTGCGGCCGACCATACCCGAAATATCCCGCCCGAATAATAAAGGCATCATGAAAAGATTTATTGATGGCACGCTGTGATTATACGAAGCGACAAAGGTAGGGTCAAACGACTTCTCTATTATCGAGACTTTCAAACTTGGCGAACCGATCATGAAAGAACAATTCTTTCTTTCCGATCGGGCCGTTACGATGCTTGCTGACTAAAATGTCGGCGATGCCTTTGCGCTCGGTTTCTGGAGCATAAACCTCTTCACGATAGATGAACATCACCACGTCAGCATCCTGTTCGATCGCGCCGCTTTCTCGGAGATCCGCCAGCATAGGGATAGGCGGCTTACGTGCCTCAACGGCACGACTCAATTGGGAAAGTGCCACGACAGGAACATCGAGTTCCTTCGCCAAAGCTTTCAGCGAACGTGAGATGTCGGAAATTTCTTGCTGGCGGGACTCCGCATCACTCCGCCCTTGCATCAACTGGAGATAATCGACAATGAGAAGATCAAGACCTCGCTCGGCTTTGAGCCGTCTGGCTTTACCCCGCATTTGCTGTACAGTGATTCCCCCAGTGTCGTCGATGTAGATCGGCGCCTGCTCCAGCCGTCCAGCCGCTTCGGCTAGCCGCCACCAATCCTCCTTCTGCAACTTCCCCGTCCTAAGCGCATGCGAATCGACACGAGCTTCTGAACTAAGCATACGCAAGACGATTTGAGGTTTCGACATTTCGAGGCTAAAAATTCCGACCGAGGATCCTCCGTGCAGTGCCGCATGAGCGGCCATACCCAACACAAGACTCGTCTTCCCCATACTCGGCCGACCGGCGATCACCACAAGATCGGAAGGCTGTAATCCCGCGGTCAAATCGTCAAGATCATAGTACCCCGTCGGGACCCCTGTTACATGTTCTTTCCGTTTAGAGAGTTTGTCGACAAGATCGAGGCTCTCTTTGATGATAGCGTTTATAGGGCTGAAAGAACGATCGAGTTTCCCCTGCGCGATACTGAAGACGGAGCGCTCGGCAAAATCCAACAATTCGTCGATGGGAGCGGTGCCTTCGTATCCACGTGTCAGCACTTCCGTCGAGGTGTGGATCAACTCCCGCAGAAGAGCCTTGTCGCGTACGATCTTGCTGTGATATCGGATATTAGCTGAACTCGGTACGATTTGAACCAATTCAGCAAGGTACGCGGCTCCCCCTACCGCCTCTAACTCCCCTTGCGCCTTCAACCGTTCAGTGAGCGTGATTTGATCTATGACCTCCCCGGTTTCCGACAACTCCAACATCGCGTGGTAGATCTTTCGATGAGCAGTCCGATAGAAGTCGTCCTCGGCCACCAGTTCCATGGCCTTTGCCATGGCCTGGTTATCAAGCAGGACTGCGCCCAAAACCGATTGCTCCGCTTCCACATTTTGCGGAGGGAGCTTCGGTTGAGACAGATCGACGGCCGACATAGACTTCATGACTCTGCCCTAAATCCTTTTCGAGAATCAGCTATCAACGATGAAACGGCTACCTTCTTCATGGCGGGGCGATGATGTTTACCCTTCCGTCGGTTCGCATCATGACGGTTCAGTCCTTCGAAAACGGCCACATGGTCCTGATCCAACCCTGTCGCCCCGACAATAACTACTGTATCGGCTCTTTGCGTATATGCTGCAGCCAAAGCATTCTCAACTAGAGCCTGTTCCCGGCCTTTCGCCACGGCTTGCACAATCCGGCGACGACCTTTTCTCAATTTCTTGGCGACTTCTGCCACGCGCCGAATCATCCGACGTGGACCTGTGACGAGATAATCGACTCGAGCCACGCCTGTAACGCCTTCTGGGATGTCCACTGCGCGAAAGAGACGATCGACATCGACTGCAAACCCGGTAGAGGGCATCTCTCGGCCAAATCGACCAATCAGATGGTCATAACGCCCGCCACCGCCCAATTCTGCTCCGACGCCGGGAGCGAACACGTCGAACACAACACCGTCATAATAATCGAACCCTCTGAACTCGCCGAGATCCAGAAGCAGCTTTTCTTGATGACCAGCGGAGCATAACAAGTGATAGAGGTGAGAGAGTCGCTCAAGCGGCGCAAGCAAATGTGGATCGCCGGCTGCCAACACCCGTCCTCGTTCCAATACCTCCCCGCGCCCCGTCAGTTCCGGCGCTTCTCGAAGCGCCCGTGCGACTGCCTTGGGTATGCGCTCGTTTGCTAATACCTCTTCAAGACGCGGAAGATCTTTTCTGGCTGCGGCTTGCTCTGCTCGCTTCTGTCCTTGAGCTGATAGCCCGGACGATTGCAACAGGCCCTTGATAAAGCCCACATGCCCCAGAGCAATCGTGAAAGCCTCTAGTCCGATCGCTTGAAGACACTCAATGAGTAACGTGACTACCTCACTATCGGCAGCCACATCGTCAACACCGATCAGTTCGGCCCCAACCTGGAAAATTTCCCGACCCCGGCCGGCGTGTTCCGGTTCATATCGAAATACCGAAGTTCGGTAGGACAGCCGTTGCGGCAACATGTTTCCCGTAAGCCCCATTGCAAAGGTCCGAGCCACTTGCGCAGTCGCATCAGGGCGTAATAGGAGCGTTCGGCCTGTCGTTCGGTCAACAAACTGATAGCAGGTTTCAAGCAACTCAGCTTCGAGGCCGGGGGCCAGGACATCCAGATACTCAAATGTGGGCAGAATGATCTCCTCATACCCCCAGCTCGACAGCTTTGTCAGCAACTCAGTCTCTATGCGACGGACTTGCTTCGCGGCTTGAGGGAGGATGGTCGCCATCCCGACCGGGACAAGCGAGCGTTCGCGGGACGATGAGACATGTCCCGAAGACGAGAAAGACTTCGGCGAAGCAGAGATCATGGCCGTCCGACGGAGCTGAGCCGCGCTTAGGACAGAGCGGCGACTTTAACTGAGAGTATATTAGAACTGGACTTGATCTGATCCAATACGGCGGTCGGAAATGATTGATCCGAGCCGATAATCAACAGGGCATTTCCCCCACGCTTCTCGAGCGCACATTGCATGCGGACGATGTTGATATTGTTGTCCCCCAACACCTTCCCGACCATTCCGATCACACCGGGCTTGTCGACGTTGTGAATCAGCAACATATTGCCTTCAGGAACAACCTCGACCTTGAACTGATCAATTTCGACCACGCGAGGATCTTTATGATAGAGCGTGCCGGCCACCTGATGCGACTTCTTCCCAGCCTTGACCCGCACGCGAATCAAGCTCGTAAAATCCCCCGCGTCAGAGCTTTTCACTTCCTTAACTTCGATACCCCGTTCCCTGGCCACAATCGGGGCATTCACATAGTTCACGGGGGCTTCCATAATCGGCGTGAGCAAGCCCTTTAACACGGCAATAGTAAGTGGCGCAATCGCAAGGTTGCTGACTTCCCCGCTATATTCAACCGCCACCGATTCAATACCGCCTTCGCACAATTGAGTCTGCAGTTTTCCAAGTTGCTCGCCGAGCGAAAGATACGGTTGAAGCCTCGGAAGCAATTCCGGAGACACTGAAGGAATATTGACAGCTCCACGCGCAATTCCTTTTGTGAAATAATCAACAACTTGCTCTGCAATCCCGACTGCGACATTTTCCTGCGCTTCAGTCGTTTGGGCGCCAATATGTGGTGTGCAGATAAAATTTTCTAGAGTCAAAAGCGGATGATCCGGCTTCACTGGCTCTTCCTCGAAGACATCGAAAGCTGCTGCCGCTACCCGTTTGCTTTTTAACGCTTCGTACAAGTCGCCTTCATGAATGATCCCCCCTCTGGCGCAGTTGACGATCATGACACCTGGCTTCATCGTCGCAATCGACTGGGCGTTAATAATGCCTTTCGTCTCCGGGGTCAGTGGCGTATGGACAGAAATAATATCGGCGCGCTTGAAGAGCTCGGGGAGTTCCATCATCGTCACGCCCATCTTTTCCGCTCTCTCCTCGGCCAAGTACGGATCGTAAGCAATAACGCTCATACCGATACCCTGAGCTAACTTCGTAAGATGGCTTCCTATCTGTCCTGCCCCAACTATGCCCAGCACCTTGTTGTACAGCTCGACTCCCATGAACTTGTCTTTTTCCCATTTCCCGGCCTTGACTGAAGCCGTCGCTTGGGGGATACGGCGGCTCATCGAACAGATCATGGACATGGTATGTTCGGCTGTCGTCACCGTATTACCGCCCGGCGTGTTCATTACGACGATGCCGCGGCGGGTCGCAGCCGGGGTATCAACATTATCCAAGCCTGACCCGGCACGACCAACGACCTTCAGCTTCTCCGCAGCCGCGATTAATTCTTCAGTCACTTTTGTGCCAGAACGGACGATCAGACCGTCCGCATCTTTTACTTCCTTAAAGAGTTCCTCCTTTGGCATTTTCGACTTCACCACTACGGTGAATCCCGCCTTCTCGAGAAGCTCAACGCCTTGTTTGGACAAGCTGTCGCTGACCAGGATTTTCATCGTGAACCTTCTTACTTATTTCGCCATTAAAATTTCTTGCGCTTTCGCCACACCGCTTCCAAGCTTGATCGAGTGGCCGAGCCCCTTTAACACCATCTCCGTCGCAGCCACGGCAGTGATTACGTCAAACCGATCGGCATAGCCCATATGAGAGAGCCGGAAAATCTTACCTTTTAAATGATCCTGACCACCGGCCGCGGTAATACCATACTGGACGCGAAGATTTTTGTATACCGCTTGCCCATCTACTCCATCTGGCGCACAAACAGTGGTCAACGCATCGCTAGGAGATTCTTTGGGGAATAGAGCCAGTCCCGCCGCCTTCATCCCTTCCCGCATGGCATGAGCCAACTGACCTTGTCTTGCAAACATCTTCTCAAGACCTTCAGCCTTCATGGTCCTCAACACTTCCTGGAGACCAATGATCAAGGAAACTGTCGGCGTGAAAGCGGTTTGATTCTTAGCTTGGTTTTCCCGCTCCTTCTTAAGATTAAAATAGAATGCCGTGTTTTTTGCCTTGTCGGCTAAAGCCCAGGCTTTGTCGCTGACGCTCAAAAAGGCCATGCCGGGGGGTAGCATAAGAGCTTTCTGGGAACCGGTGATGACAACATCCAAGCCCCATACATCAGTCTTGATATCGAACACACCAAGGGCCGTTATAGCATCGACCACAAGAATAGTGTTCTCATGCCCTTTGACTATCTCGCCTATAGCCTTCACGTCATGAGACACTCCGGTCGAGGTCTCACTGGCTTGAACATAAACAGCCTTGATTGCCGGGTCTTTCTTCAGAGCATCGGCAATCACCTGTGGATTGACGGCTTGCCCCCAATCGACCTTTATTTCAGTTGCGTGAACCCCGAAGGCCTTACAGATCTTGCCCCACCGCTCGCCGAATTTTCCTCCATTGATACATAAGGCCTTATCCCCCGGTGATAAAAAATTGGAGACGGACGCTTCCATGCCCCCCGTACCTGATGACGCGAGCATCAAGACATCATTTCGAGTTTGAAAGAGCCACTTCAATCCCTCCCGCGCTTCGGCAAAAATGGGATCGAATTCCGGTGCACGATGGTGGATCATGGGGCGTGCCATCGCCAACAGGACTTCCGGCGGGACCGGCGTCGGACCAGGGGCTAGGAGATACCGCTTGAGCATCGACGAATCCTCCTCGGATGGGAACAGCCAAATACCTCTTGAGGAAGGGGGGACGATACCATTGCATTCTCAAGAGTGTCAAGGTAACGGGTAGTGCAGAGTTGAGTGATTTCCAACAGTTGGAGAAGAGAAGTAATGGCAACTCTCTCGTTGACTTCGACCAAGAACTGCTTGACCTGCTTTTATATATGTAGGTATCTGCTATATATATGTAGATTCCTGCGACTGGAGTCAAAAAGGGATCCCGCTTTCTCGATTCCTTGACAACTAAGGCTCCTCTCGCTAGTCTAGCTTTCAGTTGTGGCAACGGGGAGTCATTTTTTCATTATGAGCCATTGCATTATGCGGAAACTTCTGATGCTCACCTCTCGAAGAAAAGTTGGGGCGCTTGTCTTGTGCGCAGGGCTAGCTGTAGGTCCATCCATCGCATCCGCTCAGATTGCTGAGCAGCCCCCTGCATTGCCTGCCGAAGCTAACCCAACCGTTGCTACCAATGAAACTGAAACCGTTGTCCAACCTGATTTACCGACAGCGTCATCCGATGAAGATGTTCCGGAACTTAACACAGCCGAAGAACAGACGGGCGATCCTGCAGATGAGGCGGATGCAAACCTAGTTCAGGTGGAGACTGAACTTCCTCCCGATACTTCTTCGCTTGAAACGGCACACTCGGAAAGCGTAGTCCCTCGTGCGGAAGATCTGTTGACCATCGCTCCGTCTCCTAATTCGCCGCTCGCGAGGTTTGCCGAAGCTTTCGATCCTCCCGCTGAAACAGCCGTGTTGGACGACACCTCAACAAACTCCGCGGAGGAAGAAAGCAAAGATTACAATATCCCCATTGTTATGGATTCTTCGGTACAGCGCCATATCCGTTTCTTCAATACGTCCATTCGAAACCGATTTGAGAAATGGTTAGTTCGGCTCAGCCGATATCGTCCGTTGGTGGAAAATATCTTCGCCGAATTTGAGTTGCCCAGTGATTTGGTCTTCCTATCTCTCGTAGAAAGCGGTTTCAATCCGCACGCCTATTCACGTGCAAAGGCGACCGGTCCATGGCAGTTCATGAAGGGGACAGCCAAAGTCTACGGTCTTCGTGTCGATAGGTACGTCGACGAACGGCGCGATCCTATCAAATCAACTGTGGCTGCGGCGCGCTATCTTCGCGATCTCTACGACCTGTTCGGCACATGGCCGCTGGCCATGGCTGCTTACAACGCAGGTGAAGGGAGGGTGATGCGGGCCTTGCGGAAAGCGCGAGCGGAAAGCTTTTCCGAGATCTCGAAAACCAGGTTGATCAGACGAGAAACGAAAGAATACGTGCCCCGCTTCATGGCGGCCACTATTATTGCTAAGAACCCTGACCGTTATGGTTTCTCACAAGAAACCAGTGAACCTCATCAGTTTGAGGAAGTGGTCGTAACGAGGCCTCTACATTTCCACGCCATCTCCAACGCAACCGGTATTCCCTATGAAGAGCTCAAACTACTCAACCCCGAACTCCGAAGACATGCAACGCCTCCGGGCGATGCGACATATCTCTTGAAAGTTCCCGTCGGGACAAAGGCGAAAGTCGAACAAATGCTCGACCGGGTTCCCACTCACAAGTTCCCTCGATACCGGGGAAAATCCAGAGCAAAGATCGCTTCTAAGGACTCTTCGCGTTGGTACAAGGTTCGGGTGGGAGACACTTTGGAAAAACTGTCCAGACGATTCCGGATTCCTATCAAGACTCTCAAAGCGAAAAACAACCTCACTGGCACGCTGATTAGGGCGGGCGAATTCCTCAACATCAGCCGCTAGCGCCAGCTAACTAGAATCGTAGGCACTGCTCCGTGTGCTTGCTATGGGTTCTTCGCTGCGTTCGCAGGAGGAGCGGGCTTGTCGGAAGGTGTACTACCGGATGGAGCCGTGGAAGCATCAGGAGTAGAATCTGCGTTGGATTTCTGAGCATCCATTGCTTTTGTGCGAAGCGTAGCCTCGCTTGTATAAGGAGAATTCGGATAGTTTTTAATGAGTTCCTGATAGTGGGCCAACGCCCCTTCAGGCCTTGACTGAGCTTCCTCAAGCCGGGCCAATTCAAACAAAGCCTGATCCTTATTCAAAGCCCCTGGCGTATTCACAATATCGGTAAATGCCTTGGCCGCCTGCTCGCGGTCACCCTTTAAGAGATAGGTATAGGCCAAACGTTGCTGGGCTAAGCCTGCCAGCGCAGAATTTGAGCCATACAACAATTCTAGGCGCTGATAGGCCTCAATGGCTGCTGGAAGTTCGTTGGCCTGCACAAGGCTGTTTGCCATATGGAAGAGCGCTAACGGCGCAGTCGCGGATCGTGGGTACTGTTCAACAATCTGCCGATACTGCGCTATCGCGTCTTTCAACAACTTGTCTGCATTCTTCGGGTCACCTGTGGCACGAGCCGCCAGCAAACGGGTGGCTTCCCGATCAAGCTCTTGAGCTTTATGAGAAGCCTGGCGATCGATCCAAAAAACTCCTCCGATTACTCCAGCAGCCAGGACTAGGACTCCCAAACCGACCAAGATAGGACGACGGTAATCCTGTAGGCGATGGAGTTGATACTCCAGCCCGCTCAATAAATGGGCCTCATCGACGGGTAGTGTTTTAGCAGGAACCTTGATCCGATAACTCATCTGGTAGATTGGAACGGCTATAAACGGTGGGCCCCATTTCCTCCAGCTATCACAACGCCTTATACTAAGGAACTTACAAGCTTGTCAATGTGAGCCCGTCGACACCGTCACTTTTTTGTTTCGACCTAACGACGATATTAAATCGATAGACCGATCATTCATGTACGCTCAATTCCTGTCGAAGCTCGCTGCGAAAAACCTGACCCGGCATCTCCAGGTCATCGAATCTTGCATCGGCCCGTCTGTACGCATAAACGGCCGCGAGGTCTTAATTTTCGCATCAAATGACTACCTCGGCCTTGCCTCTCATCCGGAAGTGATCGAAGCCGCAGTTAACGCCGTTAGGACCTATGGGGCAGGATCAGGAGCCGCGAGGTTGATTTCTGGTTCACTCACGCCACATGTGGAGCTGGAACAGGCTATCGCGCGGTTCAAGAGCACGGAAGCGGCCCTAACGTTCGGTTCCGGCTATCTCGCCAATATCGGAGTTATTCCAGCATTGATTGGCCGTCAGGATCTTATTCTCGCCGACCGCCTCTGTCACGCCAGCCTTCTTGATGGGTGTCGCCTGAGCGGCGCAGATTTTCGTGTCTACCGCCATAACGATATGGAACATCTCAAGACATTGCTATCGAACAGACGGCAAGGCCGACGAACACTGATCGTCACGGATGGTGTCTTCAGCATGGATGGAGACCTCGCCCCTCTCCCCATCATGACTGCCCTAGCGCAATCATATGAAGCAGAGCTCTACATTGATGATGCCCACGGCACCGGTGTTATGGGAGACCATGGACGAGGAACAGTTGAGCACTTCAAATTAGAAGATAAGATCCCACTCCACATGGGGACCTTAGGGAAAGCCTTGGGTAGCAGCGGGGCTTATCTCGCGGGTTCTGAAGAGACAATCCGATATCTGCTGCACACAGCTCGCTCATTCATGTTCTCTACCGCGTCATCGCCTGGAACAGCGGCGGCAGCCACCGCTTCCCTTAATATTCTGCAACGCGAGCCAACTCGTCGCGCGCGACTATGGGCAAACCGCGAGAGGTTGTTCACCGGTCTGAAGCAGATTGGGTTCAGACTCGGCCTAAGCGCCTCGCCCATCATCCCGATCCTGATCGGTGACGCGGACCGCACAGTCACATTTGCCGAAAACCTGTTGTCGCATGGAGTGTTTGCTCCGGCCATTCGCCCCCCTACCGTTCCGGAATCCACTTGCCGTCTGCGTGTCACCATTACTTCTGAGCATACAGCCGAGCAGATCGATCAGGCACTCGCCGTCTTCAAGCAGGCGGGACGAACTTCAGCAATTCTCTAATTCCAGCCCTCCTTTCTTACACAGTTAGCTCGACGATGGATTGTTACGATTTCCTTGCTTTCATGTCGACTTGTGGCATCATCGAATCCACATCATTCATCGTCATCCCATAACGGCCGTTTATCTTACTGGGGAGTTGCCTGCATGGATATCTCAAAATTGCTGACGTTTGCGGTAAAAGAGGGGGCGTCAGATTGCCATATCAGCGCTGGTGAACCCCCTATGATCCGGCTGCACGGTGATCTCAAGAAACTTGACCACCCGCCATTGACTCCGGAAGAAACTCATGCACTCGTCTACGACATGATGAGCGACGCTCAGAGAAAGAATTTCGAAGAAAAACGCGAATGCGACTTTTCATTTGAGTTGGGTGATATCGCACGTTTCCGCGTCAATGTGTTCATTCAAAACCGGGGACTCGGTGCGGTATTCCGGAACATCCCGACAGAAATTATCCCTATGGAAAAACTCGGCATGCCGCCGATCCTTCGGCAGCTTTGCGACAAAGAAAAAGGCCTGATCCTCGTCACCGGACCAACAGGATCCGGTAAATCGACGACGCTAGCCTCGATGGTCGACTATCTGAACAATACGTTCGAGGGACACATCATCACCATTGAAGACCCTATCGAGTTCGTTCACAAATCCAAGAAGTGCTTGGTCAACCAACGGGAGTTAGGAGTGCATACCCTCTCGTTCGCCAATGCCCTGAAGTCGGCTCTCCGTGAGGACCCCGATATTGTGCTCGTCGGCGAAATGCGCGACTTGGAAACAATTCAGCTAGCCCTCACAGCCGCTGAAACTGGACACCTGGTGTTCGGCACCCTACACACCTCCAGCGCTCCCAAAACCATCGACCGTATCATCGATGCGTTTCCTCCGGCGCAGCAGGCACAGATCCGGGCTCAGCTTTCGGAGGCGCTGGAAGCAGTCCTCACCCAAACACTGCTCAAGAAGAAAGCAGGCGGTCGCGTGGCGGCACTCGAAATCATGGTGGCGACCACGGCCATCAGAAATTTGATTCGCGAAGCCAAACTACACCAAATTCCTGGCATTATGCAGGCCAGCCAAAAGGACGGGATGCAGACGATGGACATGGCGCTCGTCGACCTTGCAACACGGGGCATTGTGACGAAAGCCGAGGCCCAATCACGCAGTATGAACCCGAATCTATTCGGG
>NZ_CDLUDY010000169.1:0-4206 GCF_975968855.1 Petrachloros mirabilis | reverse complement strand
TTTTCTACTGCTGGTATGAAATTGCGGGGGATCACTCCGCCAACGACGCGATTAATGAAAGCAAACCCCTCCCCGCGCGTAAGGGGTGAGATTTCGAGCCAGCAATCCCCATACTGTCCGTGGCCGCCCGTTTGTTTCTTGTATTTCCCCTGTGCCTGGGCGGTGCTGCGTATAGTTTCGCGGTAAGGAATTTTCGGTGTGTGAATAACGACCTCTGCTCCGTACTTACGTCGAAGTTTTTCTAACGCGAGGTCGAGGTGGATTTGTCCTGTTCCGCTCAGTACCATTTCCTTTGTGTCGGCGTTGCGTGAGAAACCGAGTGAAGGATCTTCTTCGATCAGTTTGTGAAGACCGAGGCTGACCTTATCAATGTCGCCGCTGGATTTGGGTTCAATGGCAAATGAGAAGACTGGTCTCGGCAGAACTGGCCAGGCATAGGCGATCGGATCATGGTCATCACAGAGCGTATCACCAGTTTGAGCGTCCTTGAGCTTGCCAATCGCGACGATGTCCCCTGCCCCGATTGAGGCTACCGCGGTATGTTTCTTTCCGAGAAGGGTGTATAGATGTCCACTCTTTTCCTTAATCTTTCTTGTTGAATTGAAGAGGATGGTATCGCCTTTCAGGGTGCCCGACAGGATGCGGACATAAGATAATCGCCCAACGAATGGATCAATAATGGTTTTGAAGATTACACCGGAGAACGGATCGTCCGAACTCGCTTGTCGATTCACTGTCGCACCGGTATCTGGATGAGTACCTACGATTGGAATTAGTGATTGCCGATCGCTTGGAGACGGCAGAAAATCGACGATCGCGTTCAAGAGCGGGACAATGCCTATATTTTTTAAGGCTGAGCCGACATAGGCCGGCACCACCGTTCCTTTTTGAATTGCCATTCGCAAGCCACTCATCACCTCCGCTTGCTCCAATTCCCCTGCTGACAGATATCGATCAAGCAATCCATCGTCGGACTCAGCCGCCGCTTCCTGGATCCTTTTTCTGGCCTGCGTCGCTTGCTGTGTAAGCGACGCAGGAACAGCTTGTTCATGCCATTTGGCTTCGTTCGGCCGGGACTGAATCGCTGTCTGTCGGAGAAAATCGACGACTCCATCAGCCTGCTCGCCCTCCTTGATCCAGTAAGACATCGGCAGGGGCTTTATTCCCAGGTCCCGCTGGCATGCGGTAAACAACTCGTCCGTTGCGATGGTTTCTCGGTCGAGTTCGTTTATGAATATGAGGCAAGGCAAATGCCTGTCTTTGATAAGAGACCAGAGCCTGACCAACTCGCTCCTGATTCCTCTGCTGGGGGTTAGTACGACTATGACTGCATCAACGGCCTGGAGTGCTGTGAGAACCTCTCCCTGTAAACCAAGTGCGCCGGGTGTATCGAGCAGATTAATAATAGCTTGATTCCACGTAGCACGAAGGACGCTGGTGCTGACGGAACTGCGGTGGTGGATTTCTTCCGGTTCGAAATCGGAGGAGGTGGTGCCCTGCGCGACAGATCCGAGACTCTGGATCGTTCCGGTCGTAAAGAGGATCGCTTCGGCCAACGACGTCTTGCCCGCTCCGCGATTCGCAATGATGGCCACATTTCTCAGATCACGCACAGCGATGTTGTTCATGAGGCCCTCCTCTCATCGTAGTACGGAAGCTGTCGCGCTTCCGATTAGGGTTTCACGTTACATCAATCACATACTCCTTCTATTTATTGAAATATAAGGCTGCTGTCGCTTAGCCACCCCTGATCGGCAAAACTCACATAACGACCGTCTCCGACCACGATGTGGTCGAGTACTCGAATCCCAAGCAGTTCTCCGGCCGACACCAATCTTGCCGTGAGAATCCGATCTTCTTGACTCGGAGTCGGATCGCCGCTGGGATGATTGTGGAGAAAAATTACGGCAGCCGCTGATTCCCTGACCGCCATGGTAAAGACTTCACGCGGGTGAACAATGCTCAGCGTTAAACTGCCTTCCGACACCGTAGCGTCTCGGACAATAGCGTGCTTGGCATCCAACAGCACGACTTTGAATACTTCATGCCTCAGGTCTCGCAGTGTCGGATGGTAATGGTCAAAAAGATCTCGACTGGAAGAAATTTTAGTGCCTTTCGAGAGTGGAGAAGCAAGAACGCGCCGCCCTAATTCGATAGCCGCCTTCAGTTGTGCTGCTTTTGCCTGCCCGACTCCTGGCACATGACAGAGTTCTTCAATGCCGCAACGAGCCAAGCCAGCAACTCCGCCGAGTCGATGCAGGATGTCCATTCCGACCTGCACTGCCGAGGAACTCTGCCGTCCAACTCGAAGGAGGATGGCAAGCAGCTGTGCATCTGTAAGCGCCTCTGAGCCTTGCGCAAGTAAGCGTTCGCGGGGCCGTTCTGCCTCAGGCCATTGGGTTATTCCCTGCCCGGCTTTTCTTTTTACCATGTAGGTAGGCCCTCCAAGCGCAAAAATATGACAAGCTGAACGATTTTGTACTAGCTAGAGCCCCCCTTACGGCCGCTTGCTGACAAATACTTAACCGCTAACGTGTTGAAATTACGTATCAACAGAAATTGGTTCGGCTCTTGCTTTGCCACAGCTTCGGCTGTGGACATAACAACCTGGGAGGAACCGATGGAATGTCCGAAGTGCAAAGGGCTCATGATGTTAGAGCGGTTCTCCGACTTCTTCCTCATCTTTTACGCCTGGAAGTGCGTCAATTGCGGCGCCATTATTGATCGGACCATCTCCAATAACAGGCGGAAGAGTCTTGCGGCGCGCGATACGCAACCGGCGCGATCAGTTCAGCCTTCGGTCGGTGCTCGCTGAACAGATTAAGGGCGGACTGAGCGTAAGCCCGGAAATATCTGCCAGTCCATCCGGTTGCAAAGCGCATCCTCCCACTTATCCTTTCACCAGCCGGAAATTATAGTCAGCGCGTGGCCAGCCGTCAAAATACCAACAATAGTATCCCCGATCAGGGGCCTCTTCTACCGTCGAAGCTGTTATAGCAGCTGCCGGGATCAACATCTCCTTCCTGAGCGCATGCTCACCTTGACCCCTTCAAAAACGCTATGTTAGAGTCTGTCGCGCCTAGATTGCCTCTCCCTAAGATCTTATGCGAGTCATAGCCGGTTCCCACCGAGGTCGACGTCTCCATAGACCACAGGGTACGATGGTTCGTCCTACGTCTGATAAAGTGCGCGAGGCACTGTTCTCCATTCTCGGGGCGCGGGTTTCGGGTAGCAGGTTTCTTGATTTGTATGCGGGAACGGGGGCCGTCGGGATTGAAGCCCTCAGCCGTGGAGCGAACATCGTGACATTCGTAGAGGCGGACCCCAAAATTGCACAATTACTTCGAAGGAATCTCACGGCCTGTCAATTCCTTGATCGGTCAGATGTGCAGATCAAAACAGTGAAGAAATTTTTGCAATCAAACGGTCTGTGGCATGGACCGTATGATGTGCTCTTCGCTGATCCTCCTTATGCCGTCAGTGAAGCGGCGGCTTTGGTTCTTGGCGGATGGAATACTGAGCTTCTGAAGCCTGATGCCGTCATGGTACTGGAACAAGATGCCCGCGCCGAACTTCCGGATTCCACTGACTCCGCGATGCTTGTCCGGCGTTATGTATATGGAGATACCGCGCTTTTTGTTTATCGGTCTGCCAGGGAGACTATGGTTCTGTCATGAAGATCGGTATTTACCCCGGCACCTTCGATCCCATCACTCACGGGCATACTGATATCATTACTCGAAGCTTGCGCGTCTTTGACAAGGTTGTCGTGGCCGTGGCTCCAAACCCGGCTAAATATCCGCTCTTTAATTTGGCTGAGCGATTGGAGATGGTTCAGTTGGTCCTCAAAGACCTCGGGCAGGTTGAAGTTGTCACATTTGAAGGGTTGCTTGTTGATTATGTTCAACGGTTCGGCGCCCATGCGATTATCCGTGGCCTTCGCGCGATCTCGGACTTCGAGCATGAGTTCCAAATGGCCCTCATCAACCGCAAGCTCGCGAAAGAGGTGGAAACCGTGTTCTTAATGCCTAGCGAAGAGTTCTCCTATCTGTCCTCGTCGATCATTAAAGATGTCGCATTTCACGGAGGGACTTTGACGGAGTTTCTGCATCCGGAAATTGCATGTCGTCTCCAAGCTCGCGTACGGAGCCTCAAATCATGAGATTGGCAGCCCGTGTAAGCCGCATTGCTCCCTCCCCGACTCTC